>JADJZB010000011.1 GCA_016719485.1 Holophagales bacterium | reverse complement strand
GCGCAACGACCTCCTCGGCTACTTCGTGAGGAACGACAGTGCGACGAACGACGGGACGGTCGTGCCGTTCGAGGAGCCGGACGTCCTTCGAGGCCGGCACACGCGATTCCTCCCGGCCGTCGTCGGCGTGACGTCGGAACACGGGCGGTACCGGACCGAGTTGACGCTCGGACGTCGGGAGCGGTGGGGGCTGCCGGAAAAGGGGCTCACCTTCCTCGGACGATTTCGCAGGAACGCTCACGTTCGCGTCGGACCGGCCGGAAGGGGCCGCCGATCTCCTCGTCACCGCGATCGTCCAGGCGCGGGGCACCGGCGCATCGGGCGACTACGGAGTCAGCGTTCCGGTCGCGAACGAGGTGCGGTGGGCCGACGAGCGGGCGGTCGTCCCGGGCCTGCGCGAGGACGCCGGGTTCCGCTCGAACGTCGCCGTCGCGAATCCGGAGCCCGACGGAGGGCCGGACGTGAGTCTCGAGGTGACGCTTCACCAGGCCTCCGACGGGGCGATCATCGGGACCCTTCCCTCCGTGACGCTCCCGCCCGGCCGGCGTTTTCAGTGGGACCGGCCACTCGGAGATCGGCTACGGAGGCGACGCCGGGCCGAAGTGCGGCTCGTGGGCGACTCCGGGCCGGTTCGTCGCGTACGGCGTGGTGAACGACAACGTGACCTCGGACGGCACTCTGCCGCCGATGGTCGAGCGGAGATAGGGCAGGATTCGCCTGCGGGGCCACAAGATCGCGTCGCCGCCCCTCGTTGTTTCTGTGTCCGGCGCTCCCGTCCGGAACCCGGAACAGTGGCCGTTACTTGCGTCATCGGATCGAAAGGACTAAATTTATTGTGCCTTTCCTCCATAGACGCAAGTGAAGCCACTCGACTTTTTCGCCACCCACCCTGTCTTCACCCTAACCGAGTTCGGGACGGTTCGGGACCAGGCCGCGACGCGGACCGGGACGAATCTCCTGACGTACTACCTTCGCGAGGGACGCCTGGTGCGCGTGCGCCGTGGCCTCTACGCGGTCGTGCCACGCGGGGTGGACGCCGAATCGTTCGCGCCCGACCCGTACCTCGTCGCGACCCGGCTGGCCCCCGATGCCGCCGTCGCACTTCACGCCGCGCTTCAGTATCGGGGCCGGACGTACTCCATCTGGAACCGGTTCCACGTGGCGACGAGGGCGAAGGTCACCGCGTTCACGTTCCGCGGGAGCACCTTCGTTCCGTTTCGTCCGCGTGCTCGCGTGCCGGCCCCGAGCGCGGGCGTCGTCGAGGAGCTCCACGCCGGAGGGACAGTCCGCGTCACGACCTTCGAGAGAACGCTCGTCGATCTCGTCGACGCGCCCGATGTCGGCGGGGGATGGGAAGAGGTCTGGAGGTCTCTCGAGATGGTCGAGTTCTTCGACCTCGACTCGGTCGTCGCAGAGGCCCTCGCCCGCGACACCGCCATCAGTGCGGTCCGCGTCGGCTTCTTCCTCGAGCAGCATCGCGACACGCTCCAGGTCGAGGAGCGGCACCTCGCGCCGCTGCGGGCACGTCGGCCGAAGCAGCCGACGTACCTCGATGCGCGACGAAGCCCTGGGCATCTCGTGGCGTCCTGGAACCTCGTCGTGCCGAAAGTCGTCCTTGAACGCCGTTGGGCGGAGGTGCCATGACGATGTCCCTCGCAGACCTCCAACGGCTCGCCGGAGCGATGGGGTTCCGGGCCGAGACGATCGAGAAGGTGCTGCTCCTCCTCGGCCTCCTCGACGCGATTCGCGCGCACCCTTACACTGGACCACGCGTCGCCCTCAAAGGCGGCACCGCCCTCAATCTCTTCGCCCTCGGCGTCCCCCGCCTCTCTGTCGACATCGACTTGAACTACGTCGGCGCCGTCGATCGGGCCACGATGCAGACCGAGCGTCCGGACGTCGAGCGAGGGCTCCACGCTGCGTGCGAACGAAGCAGCCTCACAGTGAAACGCGTCCCGACCGACCACGCTGGCGGGAAGTGGCGGCTCTCTTTCGTTGCCGGAGCGGGCGGGACAGGGACGCTCGAGCTCGACGTGAACCATGCTCCGTTCCCCGCTCTGGCCCACGGAGATCCGGTCATCCTCCGCGCTCCCCGGAATCCCGACGCGCGGCAAGTTCCCGATACTCGACGCGCACGAACTCGCCGCGGGAAAGCTCGCCGCGCTCCTCGCACGCGGCGCGAGCCGCGACCTCTTCGACGCGCGAGAGATCCTGCGCTCCGGGACGCTCGATACGGGGAAGCTCCGCCTCGCGTTCGTAGTCTACGGCGCTGCGAATCGTGTCGACTGGCGCACCGTCGGCGTCGAGGCGGTCACGACTTCATCGGCGGACGTGACGGAGCGGCTCCTCCCGATGCTCCGGAAGTGACCTCGTGCCCGCCAAGCCTGACGTCGCGGCGTGGACCACATCTCTCGTGGCGGACTGCCAACGCCTCCTCGGTGTCGTGCTCCCGCTCCGCGAGAACGAGCGAGCCTTCCTCGATGCAGTCAACGACCGAGGGGAGATCGTCCCCGCGCTCCTCACGGATGACGAACGCCTGCGGGGCATCATCGCGGCGCACCCGGCCTTGGCGTGGAAGGCGCTGAACGTGAGGAAACATCGCGGTCTTCCTGGCTGAGGCGGATTCAGCTTCGGGGACTCGGGCCTTGCGAAAGGTCTCGACCGCTCTAGACCCAGCTTGACGGGAAAGCTCATAACCCAAAGGTCGCAAGTTCAGATCTTGCCCCCGCAACCATACATAAGTCCGCGAGATGCAAGCGGTTACGACGACCCGGCGCCCGGGAGGTCGGGCTTTTTTTCAGGCGGGATTTCTAGGCGGTTTCTAGGTCGGGTCGGACCTCTCCGCCTCCCGCGGAACCCGAGGTCGCCGCAGCCTCGGGGCCAAGGAGAGAGAGGCCGGGGAGGGGAAGAACTCGTCGGCGGTACGGGGGGAGTGCCTCGTCACGCGGGGGGTCCGACGAGAGCGGAGCCCGCCACGGCCGCGGCCTGCGACGGGCCCGCCTCAGACCACGTCGAGCGTCAGGACGAGCGGTTGCGATCCCCGTTCGTGAAACCAGCAGACCCCCTGCTCCACGATGTCGACCAGAAGGCGGTAGGGACCCGGAACGTCGGGCGCGGTGAAGCGGATCACGAACCTCGCGTCGCCGCCCGGAGGCCGGGCCTCCTCGGGGAGGTACGGATACCGACCGTCGGCGTCGTGAAGGATCGGCAGCTCGGAGAGGGGGCGTCCGGAAGCCGACTGAAGCAGCACCCCCATCCGGAAGCAGGCCTCCTTCGTGCTCGAGATCCAGTACCTTTCTGCGAGATTCCGAACGCGGAGCGACAGGGAGACCGTCGCGCCGGGCTGGGCGGCGACCGACGGCACGTCCGGCGTCTCAAACCCGTCGGAACGCCGAGGCACCGGCGGCTCGGCCTCGATCCGCTCCGCCGCGATCTCCGCGAGGTAGCGACCCTCCGCGACGCCGCCGTTCGCGAGAATCGTGCGTAGCTGGAGTGGTCGGTGCATCGCGGCGTAGGAATCTCCGCCGCCGGTGAGCCGGTCGAACTCGGCCGAGCGGTGCCGCAGCCGCTCCGATCCTCCGTCGGTACAGGTCATGACCCACTGGATCGGCACGCCGATGTCCTCGGCGAGCTCCTTCGCGCGGGCGAGCTCCTCGTCCGAATCGTTCCACTCGAAGAAGATGTACTGCCAGACGATCTCGAAGCGCTCTTCGGTTCCCGCGCGCTTTCTCGCCTCGACGAGGGCGCGGAGGTTCCGGAGCACTCGGTCGAGGTCTCCGCCGACCCGGTACTCGGCGTAGCTCTCCGGGAAGGCGCCGTCGATCGAGACGACGAACTTGTCGATCAGCACCTCTCCGGCGAGCGCCTCGACGACGTCTGGCGTCAGCGCGAGACCGTGGGTGTTCGTGCCGACCCAGACGTCGGGCCGACGGCGCTTCAGCTCGCGGAGGAAGGGGACGGTGCCGCGGTGGAGAAACGGCTCGCCGTAATTGAAGTAGAGGATCCGCTCGAGGTCGGGGAGCTGGTCGACGACGTCGAGCATGGTCTCCACGGAGAGCGTCTTCCTGGCCCGGTACTCGTCGAGATGCGGCTTGGCGGGGAAGTTCTTGACGACGGGACACTGCGGGCAGGCGAGGTTGCAATGGGTGGTCGGCTCCAGCTTCAGGAGGCGGACGCGCATGCCGTCCGGGCGGTCGAACGGGGTTGCCCGAACGACGCGGCGCGGGCATTCCTCGTCGGTCGCGGGGCAGAAGGTGCCGGGCGCGGTACGCAACTGCCAGTCCCGGATCTCCCGGTAGAGCGGTCCCGCCCAGACGTCTGCGATCCGGTCGACGTGGACGTTGCCGTAGACGCGCTGCCCGTCGACGTCGCTGCTCGAGCAGACGATGTCGCCGTTCGCGAGGACGGTGAGCTCCTCGAACACCGGGCGGCAGACCATCGGCGCGAGCCCGTCGTGCTCCGGACCTCGCGGCACTGGCGGAGGAATCGGGCGGTTTCCGGGTCGGGCCACAGGGAGGACGATCGGTCGCGGAGCCGGCGCTGCTTCCCCACGCTCTCTCCGGAGGAACCGGAACGGATCCACGTCACCCTCGTCCGGTCGCCGCGAACGGCGGATCGCGATCGACGTGCGCTAGATTCCTCGGAGTGATGATCCGGGCGATGCGGTTCATTCGATGAGTCTGCTCGCGAGACTCGGAACGTTCCTCGGGCTTCCGCGAGGAGACGGCGGCGCGCCGCCCGAATACGCCGTGGGGTACGACCACAACCTCCCGGAGCGGATCCCGGCCGGGACGCGCTTCGTCGGCTGGCTGACCCTCGCGAATCGCGGGAGCCGGGCCTGGGAAGCCGGGATAGCCACGGACGGGACCGGCCCGTTCGAGGCGGTAATGCGCCGAAACGGCGATCTCGCCGGGAGCTTCCCGATGCCACACGCCGTTCCTCCCGGAGAGAGCGTCACGCTCCACGGGTGGTTTCGCGCGCCGGAACGCCCGGGTCGATACGAGTACACCGTCGAGATGGTCCACCATCACGTCACCTGGTTCGCGGAACGCGGGGCCGAGCCGCTGCGCGTCGCGGTCGAGGTTACCGCAGAGGCGCCGACGGCATCGGCCCGCCTCCTCGACCGGAGCGAGGATGCACTCGCTCTGGCCTGGTGGACCGGCATCGGCGTCTCCTGGAGCCGGCGCGGCCCCGGCTATCCGGTCATCGCCCGCTCCGCGAACGGGTGCCGGATCACCGACGTCGAGGGACGGGACTTCGTCGACTTCGTCATGGGGCACGGCTGCGCTCTCCTCGGCTACGCGAACGAGCGGATCGCCCGCGCCGTCGCAGAGTCGCTCTCTTCCGCCGCGGTCCTCTCGCTGACGAACGAGCTGGAGGTCGAGGTCGCTGAACGAATCCGCGCGGTGATCCCGGGCGCAGAGCGGGTGCTCTTCGGGAAGAACGGCTCGGATGCCTGCACGGCGGCGGTGCGGCTCGCCCGCGTCCATACCCTCCGGCCGGTCGTCCTCTTCTGCGGCTATCACGGCTGGCAGGACTGGTTCGTGGAGCGGCTCGGCTTCGAAGGGACCGGCGTCCCCGAACACGCCGAGCCGCTCGTCGAGCGGTTCCGCTACGGCGACCTCGAGGAGGTCGAGCGGCTCTTCGCGCGGCACAAGGGGCGCGTCGCGGCGGTGATGGTGGAACCGGCCGCGCCGATCGAGCGGTACGGCGAGCCGCTCCGGGACGCCGACCCGGAGTTCCTCGCGAGCCTCGCCGCGCTCACGCACCGCGAAGGTGCGCTTCTCGTCTTCGACGAGGTCGTCACCGGATTCCGCTACCGCGACGGGAGCGTGCAGCGTGCCACCGGGGTCGTGCCGGACCTTACCTGCCTCGGCAAAGGGCTGGCCGCAGGAATGCCGCTCTCGGCGCTCGGCGGACGTCGGGAGATCTTCGACCGATCGATCGGCCGGATCGCCTACGGCCCGACGTACCAGGGAGAGGGAGCCTCTCTCGCCGCGGCGCGGGAAGCGCTCGCCGTCTACCGGGAGGTCGACGTGCCGGCGCACCTCGCCCGATTCTCCGGGGCGCTCGCCGCCGGGATCGACCGGATTTGCGGCGCACTCGACCTCCCGGCCCGGACGAGCGGCCCTCCGTTCCGGATGGTCGTCTCGTTCGACGACGACGATCCGGTCCGTCGCCGCCTCACCCGGACGCTGCTCCAGCAGGAGCTGATGCGACACGGCGTCCTCTCGAACCAGGGACTCCTGATGCCGAGTCTGGCCCACGACGACAACGCGCTCGCACAGACCCTCGCCGCCTTCGAGAAGGCGCTCGGAACGGTTCGCGACGCGCGGCGCGACGGCAGATTCGCCAGCCGGCTCGAGATCTCGCCGGCGCACGAGTGACCCGACGATTTCCGAGCCACCGGCCGACACGGGATTGGCCGAAGGCACCGATCGCGTTCCTCCTCTCGAGGCTGAGGCCCAAAGAGCAGGACGGCAGGACCGCCCCGGCGCGCTCGATGCCCTCGGCGCCCCGCGAGGCATAATCGCGACGGAGGCCACGGGTGCACGAGATCGACGTGGCGGCAGCAGCCGAACAGCTCAAGAGCCTGCTCGAGGCGGCCCTCAAAGGGGAGCGGGTCGTGATCACCGAGGACGCCGGGTCCGTCGAGCTCGTGCCGGTGAAGCCGCACCGCAAACGCGTCTTCGGAAGCGCCCGAGGGGTGTTCGAGATTCCCGAGAGCTTCGACGCGCCGCTCGCCGACTTCGACGAGTACCGCGCTTGAGGCTGCTCCTCGACACGCACGCGCTCCTCTGGTTCCTCGCGGGAGACGAGAAGCTGAGCGGGGTGGCAAGAGCCCTCGTCGAGGACGACGGGAACGAGGTCCTCGTGAGCGCCGGGAGCCTCTGGGAGATCGCGATCAAGCTCAGTCTCGGAAAGCTCGGGATGTCCGTCCCGTTCGAGGAGGCCTTCCCCGCGCAGCTGGACGCGAACGAGATTCGAATCCTCCCGATTCTGCCCGCACATCTCCAGCGGGTCGTCTCGCTCCCGTTCCATCACCGCGACCCGTTCGATCGCCTGCTGGCGGCCCAGGCGATCGCCGAGGGCCTTCCGCTCGTGAGCCGGGACGCTGTCTTCGATGCCTACGGATCGCGGCGGCTCTGGTAGCGTCGCCGCCCGGGCCTCATAACCCAAAGGTCGCAAGTTCAAATCTTGCCCCCGCAACCATACATAAGTCCGCGAGATGAAAGCGGTTACAAGGCCCGGCGGAAACGCCGGGTTCTTCGTTTTGAGCTCGGGACAGGTTCGGGATAGCTACTCGCCGACGCGAATGACGACCTTTCCCACGGCGTGGCCGGACTCCACGTAGGAAATGGCATCGGCCGCGGCTTCCAGGGGAAACGTCCTGTCCAGGACCGGCTTGATGACACCCTGGTCGACCAGCGCGCCTATCTCTTCCAGCTGCTCGCCGCTCGCTCGCATGAACAGGTACTCGAAGCGCACGCCTTTCTCCCTGGCCAGGCGATCGACCTTGCGATTCAGGAACCCGAGGATCCAGACGAGCGGCAGGCTCAGGCCCCACGCGCGTGCGAACTTGCCGTCGGGCCGGCCGCCGATCGTCACGACGACGCCGCCCGGCCTGACCGCCTCGAACGAGCGGAGCAGCGTGTCGCCCGCCTGGGAGTCGAGGACCACGTCCTGGTCCCTGGCCACGTCTTCGAAGCGGGTCGTCCTGTAGTCGATCGCCAGGTCCGCGCCGAGCGACTTCACCAGGGCGTGGTTCCGGGCGCCGGCCGTGGTCGCGACCTTTGCACCCAGGTGTTTGGCCAGCTGGATGGCGAAGGTGCCGACACCGCCCGAGCCGGCGTGGATGAGGATCTTCTGTCCCGCCTGCAACCGTGCGACTTCGACAAGGGCCTGCCAGGCGGTGAGTCCCACGAGCGGGAGCGATGCCGCCTGCACGTAGTCGAGGCGCGCGGGCTTCTTCGCCGCGGCGCCTTCGCGCACGAGAGCGTACTCGGCGATGGCGCCGATGCGCTCCTTGTCGAGGCGCGCATAGATGGCGTCGCCCACCTTGAATCTCGTCACGCCCGGACCGATCGCTTCCACGTCGCCGGCGAGATCGGTGCCGAGGATCAGCGGAAACGTGTAGGGGGTCAGCACCTTCACGACGCCGTCGCGGATCTTGTAGTCGAGCGGGTTGACGCCCGCGGCGCGTACCCGGACGAGAAGGTCGCCCGGTCCCGGCTCGGGCCGCGGCAGGTCCATCATCTCCATCGGCGCCTTGTAACGACGAATGGCGAGCGCTCTCATCCGCGCTCCACTCGCGGGCTTTCCGGGACCGGGGAGTCGCGCAACGAGGTCACTGCGGGTGTGTCGAGGCCGAGGTTCTTTCGAATCCCCGCGTCCATGAGGCCTTCGGGCGCAAACCTACGGAGCCATCGCAGCCGGTTCGCGAAGCTGCCGGCGGTGTATCGGAGCTTCGGGCGTGCGGCGAGGGCCGCTCGAAGAACGACGTCGGCCACGACACCGGGCTCGTCCGACGTCGCCATGATCGCGCTGATTTGATGGCCCAGGGCCGCGCGCACCTCACGGTATTCTTCGAGCTTCGAGTCGGGTTCCAGCGCGTTCGTGTCCAGGGCCGTCTTCGTGTATGCAGGCTCGATGACCGAGACACGAATGCCCCGCGTCCGCAGCTCGTGGTCCAGCGATTCCGAATAGCCTTCGACGGCGTGCTTGGTTGCGGCGTAGAGCGCCATGTACGGTGCGGGCAAGAAGCCGAGCACGGAGCCAATGTTGATGATCCGACCGCCCCCTTGCTGCCGCATGTGTGGCACCACCGCGCGCGTCATCCGTACGATCCCGAAGAAGTTTGTATCGAAGATCGAGCAGGCCTGTTCGATCGAGCTCTCTTCCGCTCCCGCGGGGGCGACACTGAAGCCGGCATTGTTCACGAGGACGTCAATTCGTCCGGAACGCCGGATCACGTCTCTGACGGCGGCTTTGACCGATTCATCGCTGGTCACGTCGAGGGGCAGCATCTCGAACGGTCGCTGTCCCGCCGTCGCTCCCCGCCTGCTGGTGCCGTAGACCCTGTAGCCCGCCTTCGTCAGCCGCTCGGCCGTGGCCTGGCCGATGCCTGACGAGGCGCCGGTCACGATCGCTGTCTTGCTCCTGGCATTCATCTCGTCGTTCCTTTCCGTGCAGCTCCCGGGTTGATCGAATTCCTCCCGCGCCGGCCGCACGTTGGCGGCTGTCGTGATTCCGAAGATATGACGAGCATCATATTTTGATTCCAGCGAAACCCTCTTCATGTGCGAACGCGAGATCAGGCGCCGGTCGGGGCGAGGTGTTCGAGCGCCGCCCTCCGCAGAGCGTCCGAGAGCTTTGGGTCGTCGACAGCGCGTGCCAGGAGCACGGCGCCCACCATCGTGGCGACGGTTGCGAGGGCACGCTCGTGCGCGCCCGGCTGGCCCCAGTCGGGCGATTGGCGCGCGACGAGGTCGATCATCTCCTTGATGCGCCGCGTGGAGGCGCGGCGCACCTCGGGGGCCTGGCGCGGCATCTCCGAGCCGAGGGCGACGACCGGGCAGCCCGTCTCGGCGTTCTGGACGTGAGCCTTCGACAGGTACGCTTCGAGCAGGACCCGGAGCGCCTGCGGCGGCGAAGCGGCGGCCGCGATGCGCGCCGACGCGGCGACGGCTTCGGCGCCGGCGCGATCCGCAGCCTCGGCGAGCATCGCCTCGCGCGAGGGAAAGTGGGCGTAGAAGCCCCCGTGCGTGAGGCCGGCGTCTTTCATGACGTCGGCGATGCCGGTACCGTCGTAGCCGCTGCGCCGGATCGCGCGCGCGGCGGCCTCGACGATGCGCTCGTGCGTCGCTTCCTTGCGGCTGGGGGCGGACCGTCGCATCCTTCCTATGAGTATATGATGCACATCATACCGTGTCAAGAAGGTGGTACGAGCGGCCGGCCCCGGCGTTTCCTTTGGTTCTGGTCATTACCAGAAGGTCGCAAGTTCTAGCCGGGTTCTTCGTTTTCGGGACGCTCCAGACGTGCCCGCTCCGCGTCCTCTCGAGCGCGGCCCCGGGGCTCACTGCCGGCTCTTCGCCCGGCGAGCCTCGAGGAAGGCGATGTCCTCTGCGTCGCCCGGCGAGGATCGGCTCGCCTGCGCGAGCTTCTTCAGCCGCAGGAGATCCGCTTCCGAAGCAACGCGCCAGGCTTTCGTTCGGACCTTGAAGGTGGTCGCTCGCCGGGCGAGTTCTGCCGCGGGCAGCGGGAAATCGAAGAGAAGGTCCACGCGCAGCCCCGTTTCGGGCGCGAGGAAGTACGCGCTCGCGGGCGCGTCCAGGCGAAGCCGGGCGGCGGCCACTCGCCGGTTGGAGATGGTGGCCGTCACTTCGCCCTCGGCGCTGACCCCGGAAGCGAGCTCGAAGCCCCGGTCGTAGAAGGCGTCGACCAGCGGGCCGAGCGCTTCGCCGGGACGGGCGATCAGAAAGTCGAAGTCCCGCGTGACCCGTCGCGACCCCAGCATGACGAGGGCCATGCCACCGACGAGGACGGGCGGGAGGGCGAGCTCGGCGAGCGCCTCGACCACGCTTCCGACGGCGTCGAGATGCGCAGTCGGCTCCTTCATGTCAGCTCTTGCGGTCGTAGAGGCCTGGCAGCCGCCCGTTGAATGACTTCATGCGAAGGACCTCCGGCGCTTCCCCGCGCAGCTCCTCGACCGCCGCGGCGTAGAGGAGGTTCTCGACGAGGCGCCGCGCCGCGAGGAGTGAGCGCTGGCGCGCCTGTCCGCCGAGCGATGCGATCTGACGACGCCGTTCGGGGGACAGACGGCTCGCCCGGGCACGTCCTCCGCGCCGCCCCATCGCACGGGCCATCGCTCCCACATCCATCGCCGTATTCTACTTGACGCTAAGCAGGCGGCGGCGGGGCCGGCCGGGATGCAGGATTCACGCCCGCTCGGCTGGACCTCTCCGATCGCCGATGTGATCTTTCGGTGCCTGGAGCGAATCATGGTGTGAAGGCGGCATCGTCAGCGCCGCGACCAGGGGAAGGAACCCGATGACGAAACCAGCGCGGCAGGACGGATTCCTGGTCCTGCTCGACGAGCACAAGAAGATCCTCTACAAGATCGCCAGCTCGTACTGCCGGAACGCGACGGACCGGCAGGACCTGGTCCAGGAGATGGTCGTTCAGCTCTGGCGATCCTTCGGCCGCTACGACGAGCGCTACCGCTTCTCCACCTGGATGTACCGGATCGCCCTGAACGTGGCCATCTCCTTCTATCGGAGTGAAGCCCGAAGGGCACGATTCAACGTGCCGGCCGAGGACACCCTCCAGGAGATCCCAGCGGAGGCACCCGGATCCGCCACGCAGGACGACGACCTCCGACTCTTGCGGCACTTCATCGAGCAACTCGACGAGCTCGACAGGGCGCTCGTCGTCCTCTACCTCGACGGAAACCGCTACGGCACGATCGCCGAGATTCTCGGGATATCGGAAACCAACGTCGGTACGAAGATCAGCCGGATCAAGCAGAGGCTCCGGCGCGACCTGACGAAGACTGCCTGAACGGAGGGACGGAACATGGAACTCGACGACCTGAAGCGCCCATGGGAAGACCAGGACAGGAAGCTGGACGCCAGCCTCCGTCTGAACGCGCGTCTTCTGCACGACTCCGTTCTCGCCAAGGCCGATACGGCCACCAAGAGGCTGTCCCGGCTGCTCTGGCTCGGGCTCGTGATGAACTTCGCAGCCGCCCTGCTCACGGGCTCGTTCCTGGCGAACCACATCTCCGAGGCACGGTTCGTGATTCCGGCTGCGGGCCTCCACCTGAGCGTGATCGCTCTCCTCGTCGCATCCATTCGCCAGCTGGTGGCGATCGGAACGCTGGACTACGACGCGCCGATCGTCGTGATTCAGAAGCGGCTGGAATCGCTCCGCGTCGAGCGGATTCGAGCCACGAAGTGGACGCTGCTGTGCTCCCCGCTCCTCTGGACGCCTCTCCTGATCGTGGCGCTGAAGGGTCTCTTCGGCGTCGACGCATATGAGACTTGCGGCGCTGGCTTCCTGATCGCCAACCTCCTCTTCGGTGTTCTGGTGATCCTCCTGGCCGTATGGATCTCGAGGCGCTATGCCGCCCGGATGGGGCGCTCGCCTTTCGTGCAGCGCCTGATGCGGGACCTCGCAGGCGACAGCCTGAACGCCGCCGCCGGCTTCCTGCGCTCGATCTCGCGGTTCGAGGAGGACGAGAGCCGCGCCTGACCTCCCTCCGCTCGATCAACGGCCTTCCGGTCGTCGTCGTCCCCCGAACCGGCCCCGAGTTCGCCTGGACCGTCGGACCTCTTCTTCGCGCGGCGCAGGAACAAGGAGCGGGCCGTCGTGGAGGAGATCCGGCGGCCCTGCCGGGTTTTCGGGTACGAGACCAGGGGCTCCTGGGAATCTCCTTATCCGGCAGGAATGGAGTCACTTCGACGGCTTGTAGAATTCCGGCCTCGCCGATCGTCGTAGGAGTGAAGGCCGGGCAGAGAGCCCCGCCCGAAGGACAGGAGAAGACCATGCCGCAGTTCCTGGTTGCCGGTTACCTCCCCGACGATTTCGACCCGTCCACAATGGACGAAGCGGTGGGCCGCGAGATCCACGCGCTCAACAAGGAGATGATTGCCGCCGGCGTCAGGAAGTTCGCCTGCGGCCTCGGATCCACAAAGTCGCTGAGACCTCAGGCCGACGGCGGAGTCCTCGTTACCGACGGGCCGTACCTCGAGTCCAAGGAACACATCGGCGGCTTCTGGATACTGGAATGCGCCGACATGGACGAGGCGGTGGCGTGGGCGCGCAAAGGCGTTGCCGCCACCCGGGGGCAGGTCGAGGTGCGGGAGATCTTCTTCAATCCCGCGGCCGACTAGCATCTGAGGCAGGCGCCTGAGCGAAGTCCACAAGACGGTCGAGGCCGTGTGGAAGATCGAGTCCACACGCCTCATCGCGGCGATCGCTCGCGTCACCCACGATGTCGGCACCGCCGAGGAGCTGGCGCAGGACGCGCTCGTGACGGCCCTCGAAGTGTGGCCCGAGGAAGGCATCCCCGAGAAGCCCGGGGCATGGCTGATGACGGCGGCGAAGCGGCGCGCGATCGATACGTTGCGGCGCGGTCGCATGCTCGTACAGAAGCATGAGGAGATTGCCCGCGAGCTGGAGGGGCAGGAGCAGCGGCTTGGAGACGCTTTGGATCACGCGCTGGATCAGGTGATCGACGACGACGTGCTGCGGCTCGTCTTCACCGCGTGCCATCCCGTGCTCGCGGTGGAAGGACGCATCGCGCTCACGTTGCGCCTGATCGGCGGCCTCACCACGGCGGAGATCGCGCGTGCGTTCCTCGTGCCGGAGAAGACGCTGGGCCAGCGGATCTCTCGCGCCAAGAAGACCCTCTCGGAGGCCCAGGTTCCCTTCGAGACGCCGAGCGGGGACGAACTGCGCCTCCGGGTCGAGTCCGTGCTCATGGTGGTCTACCTGATCTTCAACGAGGGCTACACCGCAACCTCGGGCGAGGAATGGATGCGGGAGGCTCTCTCGGAAGAGGCGCTGCGCCTGGGGCGCATGCTGGGTCCGCTTCTTCCCGCCGAGACGGAAGTCCAGGCACTCGTGGCGCTGATGGAGCTGCAGGCCTCGCGCAGCGCAGCGCGCCGGGGCAGGAACGGGGAGGCCGTCCTGCTCCCGGATCAGGACCGCTCCCTGTGGGACCACGCGCAGATCCAGCGAGGAATGGCCGCGCTCGAACGCGCGCAAAGACTGGGCGGTGGCGCGAAGCCCTACGCGTTGCAGGCCGCCATTGCCGCATGTCATGCGCGCGCCCGCACCGCCGAAGAGACGGACTGGGACCGTATCGTTCTTCTCTACGACGCCTTGCTCCAGATCAATCCTTCGCCGGTCGTGGCACTCAATCGCGCAGTTGCCGTCGGCATGGCCCAGGGACCAGCCGCAGGACTCGAAGCGCTCGACGCGGCCGCCACCCTCGCCGACTCTGCGCTCGCCGGCTACCATCTCTTTCCCACTGTTCGCGGGGACCTGCTGATGAAGCTGGGCAGGCTCTCCGAGGCACGTGAGGAGATCCAACGCGCCATCGCGATGACGAAGAACCTGCGGGAACAGGAGCTGCTGGCCGGCAGGTTGAAGCAGTGGGAGAAGGCGGCCCGAGCCGTGTAGGTTTCGGGGCCGCTTGTCGCGCGAGGGGCGCCCCTACCCCCCGCTCTGCCCCCGCGCCCGGGACTTCGCGTCGATGAAGTCGGGGTGGGGGACGTTGAGGAGGCCGGCGACGCGGCGGATGAGGTGCTCCTCGAGGGGGTGCTTCTCGGCGTCGGCGTAGGCGACGAGCCACATCAGCTCGACGATGCGCTTCTTCTCCTCGAGCGAGAACCCCTTGTCGACGAGGCTCGTGAACTCGTAGAGCGAGGTCGCGGCGTCCGCCTCGGCCTCGGCGAGGCGGACGAGCTCCTCGGTGTCGGCGAGCGAGAGGCCGAACGTCCCCTGGAGGGCGGTGCGGACGACCGTCCGCTCCTCGTCCCGGACCTCGGGGTCGGCGCGCATCACCTCGACGAGGAGCGTCGCGGCCGTGAGGCGGAGGCGCTGGCCCGGGTCGCCCGCGGCCTCCGCGGGGCGGCCGGCCATGCGTTCCTGAAAGAACCGCTTGAGGGAGTCGAGCATCCCGCGAGTGTCTCCCCTCCGGAGGGCTTCGTCCAGACGACGGGCGTCGGGTTCTCGTTCCAGTGAACGATGAGGCCCGCCAGATGTCCCGCGAACCACTCGGACCGGCGCTCGTGGCCAGCCTCCGGGATCCTGATCCGGCCAGACCGTTGTGGCGGCGCTGCGTCCTTTTCGAGGATCGTCCGTCTCCTATGACGAGCCGCCCGAGGGTGGCTCGTCAGGAGAGATCGCCCATGACGACCGCCACGAAGACCATCGACATCGAGTTCCTCTACATCGACCTGACGACCTGCACCCGGTGTCGGGGGACGGACGAGAACCTCGCCCGCGGCCTCGACGCCGTCCGCTCGGTTCTCTCCGCCACGGGCAGGACCGTGAACCTGAAGAAGGTGCTCGTCGACTCCGAGGAGAAGGCCCGCGCACACCGTTTCCTGAGCTCTCCCACGATCCGCGTGAACGGCCGTGACGCGGCCCTCGGGACGAAGGAGAGCCGCTGCGGATCTTGCGGCGACATCGCTGGTCAGGCGACCGACTGCCGGGTCTGGGTCTACGAGGGCGGCGAGTACACCGAAGCCCCGGAAGCCCTCCTCGTCGACGCGATCCTCAGCGCGGCCTACGCTCCGCCGACCCCGGCGGCGGAGCCGGAGCCGTACCCGGGAGTCCCCGAGAACCTCCTCCGCTTCTTCGACGCGAAGGCGACCATGGCGGGCGGGCCGTGCTGCCCCGCCGCCCCTGACGACGCGTCGTGCTGCGGGACCGTCGTCGCGCCCGCGAAGACCACCCCGAACGCCGCGGGCTGCGGTTGCGGTACCGTAACCGCGTAACCTCATGTCAGCCGAGGCGGTCTGGTCCGAGTTCAGCGGCCGGCTCCGGGCGTTCATCGCCAGCCGCGTTCGCGACCCCGCGGATGCGGACGATCTCCTTCAGGAGGTCTTCCTGCGGGTCCACCGCTCGGGCGGGACGCTGGACCGGACCGACCGCCTCCCCGCGTGGCTCTACCAGGTCACGCGTAACGCCCTGACCGACCACTACCGCTCCCGCGACGTCCGGGTGCGTCACGCGGGCGGATCGCTCGACGAGGCCGCGGAGCCCGTCGTCCCGGAGGACGAAGCGCGAGACGAGCGCGAGCTCGCCGCCTGCCTGTCGCCGATGCTCGACCAGCTCCCGGCGGCGCACCGCGAGGCCGTCGCGCTCACGACGTTCGAGGGACTCTCCCAGGTCGAGGCTGCGAAGCGTCTCGGGATCTCCATCTCCGGAATGAAGTCCCGGACCCAGCGAGGGCGAGCCCGCATACGCGACCTTCTGCTCCGCTGCTGCGAGATCGAGGTCGACAGGCGCGGCGGCGTCGCGGCGTTCCGGTCGCGGAAAGGGACCTGCAATGGCAGCGGAGGGGTGCCCGCCGTCGTGAGACGGCGAAGGCTCCGAGTACATCCGCCGGAGTCGCGCCACCGTGCCCGCGATCTGTGACACTCCGCATATGAAGACGATAGGGCTCCTCGGCGGGATGAGCTGGGAATCGACGGTGCCGTACTACACCACCTTGAACCGCCTGGTGTCCGAGCGGCTCGGGGGCCTGCACTCCGCGAAGATCCTCCTGTCGAGCGTCGACTTCGCGCCGCTCGAGGCCCTGATGCGCGCGGGTGACTGGGAGGAGATCGGAAGGCTGCTCGCTCATGAGGCCATCGTCCTCGAGGAGGCCGGGGCGGGGGTCCTCGTCCTCTGCACCAACACGATGCACAAGGTCGCGGAGACGCTCGAAGCGGCGGTCCGGATCCCGCTCCTCCATATCGCGGACGTGACGGGAGCGGCCGTTCGCGCCGCCGGCCTCACGCACGTGGGGCTCCTGGGAACGCGGTTCACGATGGAAGAGGACTTCTACGCGGCACGCCTCGCTCGACTCGGAATCGACGTGCTCACGCCGCCGGCCGATGCGCGCGCGCTGGTGGACCGCGTCATTTTCCAGGAGCTGTGCCGCGGTCAGCTCCTCGCGACGTCCCGAAACGCCTACACGGAGGTGATGCAGGACCTCGTCGCACGCGGTGCTGAAGGAATCGTGCTCGCCTGCACGGAGATCGGCCTTTTGCTCGGCGACGAGCCGTTCCCGGTACCGCTCTTCGACACCGCCGCGCTCCACGCGCGGGCGGCTGCGGTCGTCGCGCTCGCCTGAGGAACCAGGACCTGACCACCGCCTTCTCCCACGGAGCCGTCGAGCCGAACGAGCGACGTCATCCTTTCACGCAGACGACCTGGTGGAGCGTGTGGAGCACCTCCACGAGGTCCTTCTGCGCTTCCATGACCGCGTCGATCGGCTTGTAGGCCGCCGGCGTCTCGTCGAGGACGCCCTCGTCCTTCCTGCACTCGATCCCTTCCGTCGCCTTGACGTGGTCGGCCACGGTGAAGCGGCGCCGCGCCTCGCCGCGCGACATCGACCGCCCCGCGCCGTGGCTGCACGAGTCGAAGCTCTCGGGGTTGCCGAGGCCGCGCACGATGTACGAGCGGGTCCCCATGCTGCCGGGGATCACGCCGAGGTCTCCCTTCCGCGCCCGCACCGCCCCCTTCCGCGTGACGAAGACGTTCTTGCCGTAGTGGTGCTCCCTCTCGACGTAGTTGTGGTGGCAGTTGACGGCGACGATCCCCGCCGTGAACGGCGGGAGGCCTGGAAGCGTGCGGAGCGCGGCGAGGACGTTCGCCATCATCAGCCGCCGGTTCGTCATGGCGTACTCCTGGGCCCAGCTGACGCCCTGGACGTAGTCGGCGAAGTGCTTCGTACCCTCGGGCAGGTAGGCGAGGTCGGCGTCCGGCAGGTTGATGAAGTGCCGGCGCATGTCCTCCCTGGCGAGCTCGATGAAGTAGGTGCCGATCTTGTTCCCGATGCCGCGCGACCCGCTGTGGAGCATGAGCCAGACGGAATCCTCCTCGTCGAGGCAGACCTCGATGAAGTGGTTCCCCGTCCCGAGTGTCGCCAGGTGCTCGAGGTGGTTCGCCTTGCGGAGGGCCGGATGCTTCTCCTCCAGCGCCGCGAGGCGCGGCTCGAGAGGCACCCACGCCTCGAGGACGGCTTCGGGCGGGTCGGCCCAGGCGCCCCGGTCGTTCCGGCCGCCGTTGTCGGTCCGGCCGTGCGGCACGGCGCTCTCGATCGCGGTCCTCACCGCGTGGAGGTCGTCCGGGAGGTCGCTCGCCGAAAGGTCGGTCTTCAGCGCCATCATCCCGCAGCCGATGTCGACGCCGACCGCGGCCGGGATGATCGCGCCGAGCGTCGGGACGACGCTCCCGACCGTCGCCCCGATCCCGAGGTGGACGTCGGGCATCGCCGCCACCCACTTGTGGATGAACGGGAGGCGGGCGATGTTCGCGAGCTGCTTCTTCGCCTCGGGCTCGAACGGGACGCCCCGCGTCCAGCTCTTCACCGGGACGCCGCCCGGGATGTCGGTCACGTCGAAGTTACGGTCGGTCATGGAATCTCCCGGAAGGCGCGACGAGGGGTGTCGAAACGGCTTCAGATTACGACCTCCTCGCGCCGACGGACCGCCGCGCGCCATCGCGGTGCTAGACTCGCCGGCCGGTAAGGGGAGTAGTTCCGGCCGCCCGTGGCGGCCGAGGGGAGATCGACACACCGGTCCTCGCGGACCCGGTCCCCCACCCCGATCGGGGCGAACGAGACCTTCGGAACGGGCAGAAGCCCGGCCGAAGTCTCGTCGCAAACCGGCGTCGGACACCTCGGCCAGGCGCAACGCATCGCGGGGAGTCCGGTTTGACCGCCTTCTGGGTTTCGCTCTTCATCGTGTTCGTCGCCGAGCTGGGAGACAAGACCCAGCTGGTCGCCATGGCGTTCGCGACGCGCTATTCGGCGAAGCTGGTCCTCGCTGCCGTCTTCGTGGCGACGCTGCTCGTCCACCTCCTCTCCGTCTTCCTGGGAGGAGCCGCCGGGACGATCCTCCCCGATTTCTGGATCAAGCTGCTCGCCGGAGCTTCCTTCATCGCCTTCGGGCTCTGGACGCTCCGGGGCGACGAGATCTCGGACGAGGACACGAAGAAGACCGCCCGCTTCGGACCTTTCCTGACAGTGGCGATCGCCTTCTTTCTCGCCGAGCTCGGAGACAAGACGATGCTCGCCACCATCAGCGTGGCGACCCAGTACCCGTCGTTCGTCGGCGTCTGGATCGGGAGCACCCTCGGGATGGTCGCGGCGGACGGCCTCGCCATCGGTGTCGCGAGCGTACTGGGCAAGAGGTTGCCCGAGCGGGCGATCAAGCTCGGCGCGTCGGTGATCTTCTTCGCCTCGGGGGCCGTCACCCTGTGGCAGGCCTTCAAATGAACGGGGGGAGAATCCGCTCTCGTTGACTCCCCCGGGAGAGGCGCCTACGGTATCCGGCCGGAGGGACCCATGAGCCATCCGCGCGCCGGCCTGCCCGCCGAGGCTGCTGACCTCGTCAACGTTCCCCGCCTCCTCGCCGCCTACTACACCGAGCGGCCGGACCCCGCCGAACGCGGGCAGCGCGTGGCGTTCGGAACCTCGGGGCACCGGGGCTCGTCGCTGAAGGCGAGCTTCAACGAGGCGCACATCCTCGCGACGACGCAGGCAATCTGCGAGGTCCGGCGGGCGAACGGCGTATCGGGGCCGCTCTTCCTCGGGCAAGACACCCACGCCCTCTCCGAGCCCGCGTTCCGCACGGCCCTCGAGGTGCTCGCGGCGAATGGCGTGGAGGCGCGCGTCGACGCGGCGGATCGGTTCACGCCGACCCCCGTCATCTCGCACGCCGTCCTCGCCTGGAACCGCGACCACGAGGGCCCCCGCGCCGACGGCATCGTCATCTCGCCTTCCCACAACCCTCCCGAGGACGGCGGCTTCAAGTACAACCCGCCGCACGGCGGGCCGGCCGACACCGACGCGACGAAGGCGATCGAGGATCGCGCGAACGCGCTCCTCGCAGCTTCGCTCGAGGGCGTGCAGAGGATCCCCTTCGCCCGCGCAAGGAAGGCCGCCACGACCCGGGCGCACGACTACCTCACGGCTTACGTCGACGACCTCGCCTCCGTCGTCGACCTCGAGGCGATCCGCTCGGCCGGAGTCCGCATCGGCGTCGATCCGCTCGGCGGAGCCGCCGTCGACTTCTGGCAGCGGATCGCCGAGCGCTGGGGTCTCGACCTCACCGTCGTGAACCCGCGCGTCGATCCCGCCTTCGGCTTCATGACGCTCGACTGGGACGGCCGCATCCGGATGGACTGCTCCTCCCCGTCGGCGATGGCCTCGATGATCGCCATCCGCGACCGCTACCAGGTCGCCGTCGGGAACGACACGGACGCCGACCGCCACGGGATCGTCACACCCGCGGGCCTCATGAACCCCAACCACTACCTCGCCGTGGCCATCCACTACCTCTTCGGGGCGCGCGACGGCTGGCGGAAGGACGCCGGCATCGGCAAGACGCTCGTCAGCTCGAGCCTCATCGACCGCGTCGCCGCGGGCCTCGGCCGCACGCTCGTCGAGGTGCCGGTCGGCTTCAAGTGGTTCGTCCCCGGGCTTCTCTACGGAGACCTCGGCTTCGGCGGCGAGGAAAGCGCGGGCGCCTCGTTCCTCCGCCGCGACGGGACGGTCTGGACGACGGACAAGGACGGGATGATCCTCGGCCTCCTCGCGGCGGAGATCACCGCCGTCCTCGGAAAGGACCCCGGCGTCGTCTACCGCGAGCTGACGGCCCGCTACGGCGAGCCGGTCTACGAGCGGATCGACGCCCCGGCCACCCCGGCGCAGAAATCGCGGCTCGGCAAGCTCTCACCCCAGGACGTGAAGGCGAAGGAGCTGGCGGGCGCCCCGATCACCGCCGTCCTGACGAAGGCCCCCGGGAACGCCGCCGCGATCGGCGGGCTCAAGGTGACGACGGCCGACGGCTGGTTCGCGGCACGCCCGTCGGGCACCGAGGACGTCTACAAGATCTACGCGGAGAGCTTCTGCGGGCTCGACCACCTGCGTCGCATCCAGGAAGAGGCGCGGGCGCTCGTCACGGAGGCGCTGGCGGCCGCATAGCCGGCGCGCGCTGGTTGCGGGTTCCGGTGCCGCCGGCCTTCAACGCCCCGCGATCGTCTCGAGGTGGCCGAGGTGGTGAAGGTCGTGCCCTGCGAGGACGCGAATGATCCACCCGACGTAGATGGTGCCGAGATCCGGATGGGGTATCGGACGGGCGAGCTGCTCGTCCGTGAGCTTCCGGTAGAGCCGGATGTTGAGCGCCCGCAGGGCGAGGAATGCTGCAAGCGCGACGACGGGCTCCGACGGCGACTCGAGCGCGACCCAGTCGTCCCCGTCGAAGGTCTGAGGGACGTATCCCGGCTCCGTCAGCGCGAGACGGGCACGGCACCCAAAGACGACCTCGTCCTGGGCGAGGTGCAGGACGATCTGCGCGGCGGTCCACTTCCCCTCGGCATAGCTGAGCGACCACCGCGCCGAGGACCAGCCGCTCACGAGGCCGGCGATGCGGCGCGGGGTCGATCCGAGAAGCTCGATCGGGTCGGCGGCGCCGACGAGGTCCGCGTACGGGATTCCATCCGCCATGTGGGAACCTCCTGCGTCGTCGCAACGTCGCGCGCCCCGGACCCCGGGGTCCGGCGTCCCGGCGCGGGAACGGTACCGCAAGAGATCGGGACGCGTCCGTCCGTATGCCCGTCGCCGACGGAGCACCGTAGCGTCGGGTCGTCCCCAGCGGCCCCGCCCTGACTGCGTGCGGCGGGGAAAGTCCGTATCCTTCCACCCCCATGAGCGCCGATCCCCCCGCTCCCGCCTCACCCGGGGAGCTCGCCCCCCAGGACGTCGTCCTGCGGTTCCTGGAAAGCACCGGCCGGCCCTCCGAGGCGCGGCTCTACCTCGACCTCTTCCGCGCGCATCCCCGCGAGCAGTTCGCGGCGATCGCCATCGACGCCAACGTCATGGCCGACGCCGCCGGCGCCGTCGTCCAGGACCTCCGGTTCCTCGCGGCTCTCGACCTCTTCCCGACCGTCGTCCTCGGAATCTTCCAGCCGGCCGAGGCGGTGCTCCACGCCCGCTCCCTTCGGCGGCACCTCGAGGACGAGGGGGTCCGGGTGGAGGTTCTCCGCGCGAGACGCCGCAGCCTCGCCGCCCGCGTCACCGCCTGCGCCCGCAGCGGCGCCGTGCCGATCGTCGTCTTCGAGCCGAGCGGGGACGATCAGGCCGGCGATCGGCTCGACCGCCCGGGGCGCTCCTGGGCGAGCTCGAGGCCCGCAAGCTCCTCTTCCTCCACCGCCCCGGCGGCCTCCGCCAGGGGGGCGTCCTCGTCCCGATCGTGAACCTCACGACCGACGTTCCCGGCCTTCTCGCGAGCGGCGAGCTTTCGCGGAAGGAGGCCCTCATCCTCGACGGCGCGCGGCGCCTCTGCGAGGAGGCGCCGCCCTCCTTCACGGTCGCCGTCACCTCCCCCTCAACGTCCTCCGCGAGCTCTTCACGGTGAAGGGCGCCGGCACCCTCCTCCGCCGCGGCGCACGCATCGCACGGCACGACGGATGGGACGGCGTCGACGTGCCGCGCGTCCGCGAGCTTCTCGCGTCGAGCTTCGGACGTGCCCCGTCCGACGCCTTCTTCGCGCGGACGCCCGACCGCGTCTACCTCGAGGAGCGCTACCGCGGCTGCGCGATCCTCTCGGAGGCGCCCCTGGGCGCCTACCTGACGAAGTTCGCGGTCTCGGCCGAGGCCCAGGGAGAGGGGATCGCGCGCGACCTCTGGGAGGCGCTCGTGGTCGAGACGCCCGTCGTCTTCTGGCGCGCGCGCCGGACGAACCCGATCAGCGAGTGGTACGCCAAGCTCTGCGACGGGCTGATGCGGATCCCTGGCTGGACCGTCTACTGGAGAGGCCTCGACCCGGCGTCGATTCCGGCTGCAATCGGCTGGGCGGCGGGCCAGCCGGTGGACATCGCGCGCGACGAGGACTGACGGCCGCGGGAGCGGTGCCCGCCTCAGCCGTACGTGGCCGTTTCGCCCGGACGGCAGGACGCCGGGCCCCGATACGTCAGGCGGACGACGCCGACCCTCAGCTCGTCTCCGTCCGCGAGCGAGATCCTCCCGGAGATCCGCGTCTCGCCGCGCCACGTCCCGTTCTTGCTCCCGAGGTCCTCGAGAAGGGCGCGTTCCCCGGCGACCTCGATCCTCGCGTGCTCGCGCGAGACCGACGGGTGGGCGATCACGATCCCGGCCGGAGGCTCCCGCCCGATCAGGTTCGGCCCTTCGGCGAGACGGATCTCGTTCCCGCCCCAGACGAGGACGTGCCGCTCCGACGACGGCGACGTCGGCGCGACCTCGTGCACGGTCCCCTCGAAGGCGTAGCCGTAGCCGAAGACCGTCCGGACGTACGTCGGTGAGCGCGCGTCCTCGCCGAGCGCCTTCCTGAGGTCCTTCACGAGGGCGCTGAGGCTCCCTTCCGTCACGAACGCGTCGGGCCAGACGGCCTCGAGGATCTCGGCCTTCGAGAGCGCCTTCGGCCGGCAGGAGAGGAGGAGCTCGAGGAGGCGGTAGGCGCGGGGCTCCAGGTGGACCGGGCTCGGGCCGCGCAGGACGAGGCGGCGCCCGGGTCGAACGTGACGTCGCCGAAGCGCAGCGTCGGCCCCGCCTTCAGAGGAACGTCAGAAGTCCGCTGGGACATGGCAGCGCACCGGGCCGAGATTGAGGGTCAGACAGATCCCGATCTCCAAACGGTTCGAGAGGAGGCTCCCATGCTTCACCGCTGCCCGTCCGCTCTTCTCGCGACGCTCTCCGCCGCCCTCCTCGTCGCATCGTCCTCGCGCGAAGCCGCCGCCCTCGAGCCCGGCCCCGCCGTGAGGGTCGACCCGTCCTTCGGACCGCGCGTGGCCGCAGCGGTCGCCGACGCCGCGCGCCGCCTCGAGGCGCCGTCCTGCGCCCTCGTCCTCTCGGACTTCCAGGACAGCCAGACAGGTCTCACGCTTGCCGAGAGCCTCGCGGCGACGGGGCGGACCGCCTCGGAGCACGTCGAATCGCTCTGGTTCCGGGGCGCGTCGCGCCTCCGCCCGTTCGCCGGAAGGAGGGTCTTCGCGTTCACGATGCCGGCGAGCACCGTCGTCTATCTCTGCCGCGAAGACCTGTTGCGGATCCAGAACCAGCCGCGGCTGCTGACCGCCATCGTCCTCCACGAGGTGCTCCACACGCTCGGCCTGAGGGACGACCACCCCTCCTCCGTGGCGATCACGGAGCGCGTGCTCGAGCGGTGCTTCTGAGCCCGCCCTCGGGTCCGTCGTACCCGGGTCCATTCCGGGGAATCGTACGCCGCGCGCCGGCACCCTAGAATGGAACCGGACCCGATATGAACAGGCTGTTGCACTACGAGCTCGTCGAGCAGCTCGGCGAGGGAGGAATGGGCGTCGTCTACAAGGCGCGGGATACCCGTCTCGGACGCTTCGTCGCCGTGAAGGTCCTCGCCCCCGGGAAGGCCTCCGATCCGGACCGGCGCCAGCGTTTCGCGCGAGAGGCGCGGGCCGCCTCGGCCCTCGCGCACCCGAACGTCCTCACCGTCCACGAGATCGGGAGCGAGGACGGTGTCGACTTCATCGTCACCGAGTACGTCCCCGGGAAGACGCTCGCACAGCTCATCCCGCCCCGGGGTCTGCCGGTGCGCGAGGTGTTCCGGTGGGCCGTCCCGATCGCCGACGCCCTCGCCGCGACGCACGCCGCGGGAGTCATCCACCGCGACCTGAAACCCGCGAACGTGATGATGACCGACGCCGGCCTCGTCAAAATTCTCGACTTCGGCCTCGCGCGGTTCATCGACCCCGGGCCGATGGCGGAAGGAGACGAGACGGAAGCCGTGCTGACGCGCGAAGGGACCGTCTTCGGCACCTGCGCCTACATGTCGCCCGAGCAGG
This sequence comes from Holophagales bacterium, assembly GCA_016719485.1. Taxonomy (NCBI): domain Bacteria; kingdom Pseudomonadati; phylum Acidobacteriota; class Holophagae; order Holophagales; species Holophagales bacterium. The sequence continues at coordinate 140,965 of JADJZB010000011.1, read as the reverse complement.
CCGAGGGGCGCGAGGTGGACGCCCGCTCGGACATCTTCTCTCTCGGGACCGTCCTCTACGAGATGGTGACGGGCCGCAGGGCCTTCGCGCGCGACTCCGCCTCCGCCACGATCGCCGCCGTCCTGCGCGACGAGCCCGAGCCCGCCGGAATGGTCTCCCCCGGCCTCCCGCCCGAGCTGGAGCGCGTGATCCACCGCTGCCTGCGCAAGGAGCCGGCGAAGCGATACCAGTCGATGGCCGACCTGAAGGTCGCGCTCGAGGAGCTGCGGGATGAGTCGGAGAGCGGCGCGCCGGCGCGGGCTCGAGCGGCGCGGCCGCGACGGCGTGCCGTACTCGCCGCCGCCGCCGTCGTCCTCGTCGCGGCCGGCGCGGGGGGATGGCTCGCCCGCCGTCCGGCGCCCGAGGCCGTCGAGTCGACCCGGCCGATACCTCTGACGAGCTTCGGCGGGCGGATCCTCTGGCCCGCCCTCTCACCCGACGGCAACCAGGTCGCCTTCGTCTGGAACGGGGAGACGCAGGCCTCCTTCGACCTCTACGTCAAGCTCGTCGGCCCCGGGTCCCCGGTCCGCCTGACGACCGACCCGGGCACGGAGTACTCCCCCGCCTGGTCGCCCGACGGCCGGCAGATCGCGTTCCTCAGGCACCTGCCGTCGGGAGAGTGGATCCTCGCGGTCATCCCTGCGCTCGGCGGACCCGAGAGGATCGTCGCCGAGGCTCCCGTGTTCCACCAGGGCATCGCGTGGTCGGCGGACGGGCGTTCGCTCGTCGTGGCGCACCGGGGTACGGGGGACCGGGTGTCGGCCCTCTGCAGGGTGTTGATCGCCACGGGAGAAGTGAAGGCGCTGGTCCGGCCGCCTCCGGAGCTCCTCGGGCTGGGGGACTTCTCGCCGGCCCTCTCGCCGGACGGCCGGACCCTCGCGTTCGCCCGCGCCCGGACCGTCGTCTCGAGCTCGCTCCACGTGCTCCGCGTCACGGCGGAGCTCGGGCCGGAGGGCGAGCCCGTCCCGCTGACGTCGGACCTGACCGCATCGTCGCAGCCCGCCTGGGCGCCCGACGGAAAGCGAATCGTCTACACGGAGGACGGCTTCGGGTGGAGCTCGAGCCCGAACCTGATGGTGATCCCCGCTTCCCCCTCCGGGGGGCAGAAGGCGCGGCGCGTTCTCGGAGGAGAGGGCGGGGAGTTTCCGTCCCTCTCCCGCAACGGGAGTCTCGTCTTCGCCCGCCCGATCAACGACCTCAACCTGTGGCGCCTGCCGCTGAAGGAGGGCCGGCCCGGACGTCCCGAGCCGCTCCTCTCCTCGACGCGGATGGACGGGGCGCCCGCCCTCTCGGCGGACGGCCTGAGGCTCGTATTCACCTCCGACCGCGGGGGTTCGATGCAGCTCTGGCTCGCGAGCGCCGACGGCTCCCACCCCGTCCAGCTCACGTCGATCGTCGCGACGAATACCTCGGGAGGCCGGTGGTCTCCCGACGGCAGCCGGCTCGTCTTCACCTCGAATCCCGAAGGGAACAGGGACGTCTTCCTGACGACGCCGAACGGCCGGGAGCCCCTGCGGCTCACCCGGGGTCCCTCGCACGACACGTCGCCGAGCTGGTCGCGCGACGGCGCCTGGGTCTACTTCGGCTCGAACCGGGAGGACGGCTTCTATGTCTGGAAGATGAAGCCCGAGCCCGGCGCCCTACCGGTGCGCGTGACCCGCGGCGGGGGCTACACGTTACGCGAGTCGGCCGATGGCCGGACGCTCTACGTCGCCCGGCAGATGGGCAGCGGACACGGCAACGGACGCTGGTCCGTCTGGAAGATGCCGGCGGGCGGAGGCGAGGAGACCCTGCTGATTCCCCGGCTCGCTCAGCCGTGGTTCTTCGAGGTGACGGCCCGGGGCATCTACTACCTCACCTCCGAGCTCCCCGGCGGCGAGCTCCGCTTCCGTCGCTTCTCGGACGGGAGCGACACGCTCCTCCTCGCGCTCGACAAGCGTTCCGGCTTCGGTCTCGCGGCCGCGTCCGACGACAGCGCCGTCCTCTACACCGTCTACGACGTCGACGCGACCGAGCTTATGTACGTCGAGAAGTTCCGGTAGCCCGCCGCGGCCTAGAATCCCCACAGTCCGTCATGGAAAGACTGTCGCACTACGAGCTCGTGGAGCAGCTCGGTGAAGGTGGCATGGGCGTCGTCTACAAGGCGAGGGACGTCCACCTCGGCCGCTTCGTCGCGCTGAAGGTTCTCCCGCCCGCAAAGGCATCCGACCCCGAGCGGCGCCAGCGCTTCGTCCAGGAGGCGAAAGCCGCCTCTGCGCTCAACCACCCGAACATCCTCACCGTCCACGAGATCGGCGTGGAGGCGGGCGTCGACTTCATCGTCACCGAGTACGTTCCGGGAAGGACGCTCGCGCAGCTCATCCGGCGCCAGGGCCTGCCGCCCCGGGAAGCTCTCCGCTACGCCGTTCAGATCGCCGATGCGCTCGCGGCCACTCACGCCGCCGGCATCGTTCACCGCGACCTGAAGCCCGCAAACGTCATGGTGACCGACTCGGGCCTCGTCAAGATCCTCGACTTCGGCATCGCGAAACTGCTGGATCCCGCGATCGTGTCCGAGGGGGAGGAGACGTTCTCGATCCTGACGCGAAAAGGGACAGTCCTCGGCACGTGCGCCTACATGTCCCCGGAGCAGGCGGAAGGACGCTCGGTCGACCCGCGGTCGGACGTCTTCTCGTTCGGCGCGGTCCTCTACGAGATGGTCACCGGCCGGAAGGCCTTCGCGCGAGAGAGCGCATCGGCGACGCTCGCCGCGGTGCTCCGGGACGAGCCGGAGCCGCCGCGACGGATCGCCGACGCCGTTTCCCCGGAGCTGGAAAGGGTCATCCATCGCTGCCTTCGCAAGGATCCGGCAAAACGGTTCCAGTCCATGGCGGACCTCAGGGTGGCTCTGGAGGAGATGCGGGAGGAGTCGAACCCGGGCCCGCCTGCGACCGGTCTTCCGCCGAGGCCGGGAAGGCGCGCCGCGACCGGCGTCGCCGCCAGCCTCCTGGTTCTCACTGCGCTCGGAGGGACCTGGCGCGCCCTCCGCCACACCGCGGAAGACGCCGGGTCGGGGCGGCCGGTCCCGCTGACGAGCTTCACCGGCCGGATCCTCTGGCCCGCCCTCTCGCCCGACGGGAACCACGTCGCGTTCGTCTGGACCGGCGAGTCCCAGGACTCGTTCGACCTCTACGTAAAGCTCGTCGGTCCGGGAGTTCCGATACGCCTGACGAGCGACCCGGGTACGGAGTCGTCCCCCGCGTGGTCGCCCGACGGCCGTCAGATCGCGTTCCTCCGGAAACTGGCGCCGGGACGCACGATTCTCGCCGTGATGCCGGCGCTCGGCGGAAACGAGAGGATCGTCGCCGAGGCGTCCTCCTTCTGGGGAATCTCGTGGTCGCCGGACGGGCAGACGCTCGTCGTCTCCCGGCGCGGGTCGGCCGAACGCTCCTTCGCCCTGTTCGGCATTTCGCTGGCCACCGGCGAGACGAGGCAACTCACCCGGCCACCCGCCGAGTTCCCGGGAGTCGGGGACCTCTCGCCGAGCCTTTCGCCGGACGGCCGGAGCCTCGCGTTCGCCCGCGCCCTGAGCATGCCCAACAGCGAGATCCACGTCCTCCCGCTCACGAAGGACCTCGAGCCGGCCGGCGATCCGGTCCGGTTGACCTCGGACAACACGAGCTCCGCACAGCCCGCGTGGACCCCGGACGGGAAGCGGATCGTCTTCTCCGTCGGCGGCTACGGGTGGAACGCGAGCCCCGCGCTGAAGATCATCCCGGCCTCCGCCGGCCCCGACGGGAAGGCACGGAATCTCCCCGGAGGGGAAGACGGGGTTTACCCGACGTTCTCCCGGACCGGGAGCCTCGTATTCGCCCGCTCGCTCACCGACGTGAACATCTGGCGCCTCCCGCTGGACCGGGGACGGCCCGGGCACCCGTCTGCTCTCGTCGTCTCCACGAGGGGGGATCTGGAACCGCGATTCTCCGCGGACGGCACGCGGATCGCGTTCACCTCGGACCGCTCGGGCACGACCCAGGTCTGGCTCTCCGAAGCCGACGGAACGAAGCCGGTCCAGCTGACCTCGATCGTCGCGGGGATCACCTCGGGAGCCCGCTGGTCTCCAGACGGCGAACGGATCGCATTCCTCTCCAATCCCGACGGCCACATGGACGTCTTCCTGACCACGCCGAACGGCCGTCGGCCGGAGCGGCTCACGTCGAGCCCGGCGCACGACTCCGCCCCGAGCTGGTCGCGGGACGGCGCCTGGCTCTACTTCGCCTCGGACCGGGAGGACGACTTCCAGGTCTGGAAGATGAGGCCCGACCCGACGGCGCTCCCCGTGCGCGTCACCCGAGGCGGTGGCTTCGCGGCGCTCGAGTCTGCCGACGGAAGGACCCTCTACTTCGCGAAGCTGGTGGCTCCCGGAATCTGGTCCGTCTGGAGCATGCCGTCCGGCGGAGGAGAGGAGGCCCAGCTCGTTTCCGGGATCCCGAACTGGGGGGGATTCGACGTGACCGGCACCGGTCTCTACTACACAACCTCCGCGCTGCCAGGGGCCCAGCTCCGGCTCCGCCGTTTCGACGACGGGAGCGACACGCTGCTCCTCACGCTCGGGAAGAGGTCCCACTTCGGGCTGGCGGCCTGTCCGGACGACAGTTGCGTTCTGTTCACGAGCTACGACCTGGACGCGACGGAGCTGATGTATGTCGAGAGCTTCCGGTAGCGGCCGCGGCCCGGAATCGCCACGGTCCGTCATGGAAAAACTGTCTCACTACGAGCTCGTGGAGCAGCTCGGCGAAGGTGGCATGGGCGTCGTCTACAAGGCGCGCGACATCCGCCTCGGCCGCTTCGTCGCGGTGAAGGTCCTCGCGCCCGGGAAGGCGTCCGATCCCGAGCGCCGTGCCCGCTTCATCAAGGAGGCGCGGGCCGCCTCCGCCCTCGACCACCCGAACGTCCTGACCGTCCACGAAATCGGGTGCGAGGACGGCGTCGACTTCATCGTCACCGAGTACCTCCCGGGGAAGACTCTCGCGCAGCTCATTCCGAAGCAGGGCCTCCCGCCGCGCGAGGCTCTCCGTTACGCCGTCCCGATCGCCGACGCCCTCGCGGCGACCCACGCCGCCGGCGTCATCCACCGCGACCTGAAGCCCGCCAACGTCATGGTCACCGACGCGGGCCTCGTCAAGATCCTCGACTTCGGCCTCGCCCGGTTCGTCGACCCCGCGCCCGTGACGGAGGGGGAGGAGACGCAGGAGATTCTGACGAAGGATGGGGCCGTCCTCGGCACCTGCGCCTACATGTCGCCGGAGCAGGCCGAGGGGCACGAGGTCGACTCGCGCTCGGACGTCTTTTCCTTCGGCGCCGTCCTCTACGAGATGGTGACCGGGACGAAGGCCTTCGCCCGCGAGTCGCCCTCCGCCACGATCGCCGCCGTCCTGCGCGACGACCCGAAGCCGGCATGCGAGATCTCCGGCAACGTCCCGCCCGAGCTGGACCGCGTCATCCACCGCTGCCTCCGCAAGGATCCGGCGAAGCGCTTCCAGTCGATGGCCGACCTGAGGGTCGCCCTCGAGGAGATCCAGGAGGAATCGGACTCCGCTGCGTCCTCCCGCGTCCGTGCGGCGGGACCGCTACGGCGGACCGCTTTCGGCGTCGCGGCTGTCCTCGTCGTTGCGTCCGCGGGGATCTGGCTCGCCCGCCGCTCCGACCCGATCGAAGCCCAGCCCTCGAAGCCGGTCCCCCTGACGAGCTTCGGCGGGCGGATCCTCTGGCCCGCCCTCTCGCCCGACGGAAACCAGGTCGCGTTTCTCTGGAACGGCGATCCCCCGGGCTCCTACGACCTCTACGTCAAGCTCGTGAGCGCCGGGACGCCCGTGCGACTGACGAACGACCCGGACCGGAAGAGCTGTCCCGCCTGGTCTCCCGACGGCCGCCGGATCGCGTTCCTCCGCCACCCGAAGGGGAAGCGGTCGGTCCTCGCCGTGATCCCGGCGCTCGGAGGCGACGAGAAGGCCGTTGCCGAGGCCCCGGCCTTCTATTCCGGGGTCTCCTGGTCGCCCGATGGGGAGTCGCTCGTCGTGTCGGGTCGCACGACGGAGGAAACGCGGCCGACGCTCCTCATCGTCTCGGCCGCCACAGGCCGGGTGACGCGACTCCTCCTCCCGCCGGCCGGGGCGGTGCTGGACGTCATCTGGCCGACCGTGTCGCCGGACGGCCGATCGCTCGCGTTCGTCAGCTCGTCCAACGTTTACGCCAACGACATCTGGGTCCTGCCGCTCGCCAAGGACCTCGAGCCGGCCGGCGAGCCCGTCCAGGTGACGCACGAGGGCTGGACCGTCGCGCAACCGACCTGGACCCCCGACGGGAAGCGGATCGTCTTCTCCGTGGGCGGCCAGGGGTGGTCCTCGAATCCCGGACTCATGGTGATCCCCGCCTCCCCGGCTCCGGGCGAGAAGGCGCGACGCCTCCTCGGGGGCGAGTGGGGCGAGTCGCCGACGTTCTCGGCGAAAGGGAGCCTCGCCTTCGTTCGCCCGATCAACGACCTGAACATCTGGCGCCTCCCGCTCGAGAACGGGCGCCCCGGACTCCCCGCACGGCTCGTCGCCTCGACACGCCAGGACGGCGGACCGAACTTCTCGCCGGACGGGAAGCGGATCACCTTCAGCTCGGACCGCTCGGGGAGCAAGAAGCTCTGGCTCTGCGAGGCCGACGGATCCCGCCCGGTCCAGCTCACGACGATGGCCGCGGAGCACGTTTCCGGGAGCAGCTGGTCTCCCGACGGAAAGTCGATCCTGTTTCTCTCGAACCCCGACGGGAACCTCGACATCTGCCTCACGACCCCCGGCGGCCTCGAGCCCCGTCGGCTCACGTTCAGCCCCGCCCACGACACGCATCCGACCTGGTCCCGGGACGGCGCGTGGATCTACTTCAGCTCGAACCGGGAAGACAGTCGTCAGGTCTGGAGGATGACGCCCGACGCTGACGCCGTCCCCGTGCGCGTCACGTCCTGCGGAGACGCCTGGGGCGCCTACGAGTCCGCCGATGGCCGGTCCTTGTACGTCGTCCGGCAGCGCGGCCGCGACGCCTGGTCGGTCTGGAAGATGCCCGTCGACGGCGGGGAGGGGACCGAGATCGTGACCGATCTCGCCTCGCACTGGTTCGTCGACGTGACGGCGACCGGCATCTACTACCTCACGTCGGCGCTCCCGGGAGGCCAGCTCCGGTATCACCGCTTCGCGGACGGAAGCGACACGCCCCTCCTCACGCTCGAGAAGAGGTCCGGCTTCGGCCTAGCGGCCTGCCCCGACGACAGCTGCGTCCTCTACACGACCTACGACGTGGACACGACCGAGCTGATGTACGTCGAGAGGTTCCGGTGACCGGCGAGCGGCTGTCGCACTACGAGCTCCTGGAGCGGCTCGGCGAGGGGGGCATGGGCGTCGTCTACAAGGCGAGGGACGCCCGGCTCGGCCGATTCGTCGCGGTGAAGGTCCTCCCGCCCGGCAAGGCCTCGGACCCCGAGCGCCGCCAGCGGTTCGTGCAGGAGGCGAAGGCCGCGTCCGCTCTGAACCACCCGAACATCCTCACCGTCCACGAGATCGGCGTGGAGGCGGGCGTCGACTTCATCGTCACCGAGTACGTCGCGGGTCAGACGCTCGCCCGACTCCTTCCGCTGAAAGGTCTCCCGCCGCTTCAGGCCCTCCGTTACGCCGTCCCGATCGCTGACGCCCTCGCTGCGACGCACGCCGCCGGCATCATTCACCGCGACCTGAAGCCCGCGAACGTCATGGTGACCGACTCGGGCCTCGTCAAGATCCTCGACTTCGGCCTCGCGCGGTTCGTCGACCCCGCCCCTCTTGTCGACGGAGAGGAGACGAAGGAGATCCTGACGCGCGAGGGCGCGGTCCTCGGCACGTGCGCCTACATGTCTCCCGAGCAGGCGGAGGGGCGCGGGGTCGACCCACGGTCCGACATCTTCTCGTTCGGGGCCGTCCTCTACGAGATGGTGACGGGGCAGAAGGCGTTCGCCCGCGCATCTCCCTCCGCCACGATCGCCGCGGTCCTGCGCGACGAGCCGAAGCCCGCCCGCGAGGTCTCCGGCGAGATTCCGCCGGAGCTGGACCGTGTCATCTCCCGCTGCCTTCGCAAGGATCCGGCAAGACGGTTCCAGTCGATGGCCGACCTCAAGGTCACCCTCGAAGAGCTGCTGGATGGGCCGGGCTCGGAGTCGACGACGCGCGGTGTCGGGGTCGGATCGGCGTGGCGGGCCGTGATCGGCGCCACCGCCGCGGTCCTTCTCGTCGCGGCCGTCGCGGGGGCCTGGCTCGTCCGCCGCCGGATGACGGACGACGTCGAGCCGACGCGGCCTCTCCCGCTGACGAGCTTCGGCGGGCGGATCCTCTGGCCCGCACTCTCACCCGACGGGAACCAGGTCGCGTTTGCCTGGAACGGCGAGGCGCAGGAGTCCTTCGACCTCTACGTGAAGCTGGTGGGGCCGGGGGCGCCGGTCCGACTGACGAACGAGCCGAACATGGAGAGCTCGCCGGCGTGGTCGCCCGACGGCCGCCAGATCGCGTTCGTCAGGAACCTGGCGCCGGGACGCTCGGTCCTCGCCGTGATACCGGCACTCGGCGGGAGCGAGCGGATCGTTGCCGAGGCCACGTCCTTCGGCTCGGGGATTTCGTGGTCGCCGGACGGGAAGTGGCTCGTGGCGGCCCGTCGCGACTCGGCCGACCGCACGGTTGCCCTGTTCCGCGTGTCTCTGGGCACGGGCGAGATGACGCAGCTCACCTGGCCGCCCGCGGACGTCCCGGGCCTGCGCGACGAGTCGCCCGCCCTCTCTCCGGACGGCCGGACTCTCGCGTATTGCCGCGCCCGGAGCCTGATCAACAGCGAGCTCCGCGTCCTCGCGCTCACCGAGGACTTTGCGCCGGCCGACGAGTCGGTCGGGCTGACGTCGGACATCGGGATCGCCACCCGGCCCGCGTGGACGCCGGACGGGAAGCGGATCGTCTTCTCCGTCGGCGGCTACGGCTGGACCGCGAACCCCGCCCTGATGGTGATCCCGGCGTCCGGCGCTCCCGGCGAGAAGGCCCGGCTCGTCATCGGGGGGGAAGGCGGGGAGTTCCCGACGTTCTCCCGGACCGGAAGTCTCGTCTTCGCTCACCCCATCACCGATCTGAACATCTGGCGCCTTCCGCTCGACGGAGGACGGCCCGGGCGTCCCACCCGGCTCGTCGCCTCCACGAGAACCGACGGCGGACCGCGATTCTCCAGCGACGGGCAGAGGATCGCCTTCACCTCGGACCGTTCGGGAACGAGCCAGGTCTGGCTCTGCCAGGCCGACGGGTCCCGTCAGGTCCAGCTGACCTCGATGGTCGCGGGAAACACCTCGGGGGGGAGCTTTTCCCCCGACGGCGAACGGCTCGCCATCGTCTCGAATCCCGAGGGACAGATGGACGTCTTCCTGACGACGCCGAACGGCCGGCAGCCGCTGCGGCTCACCTCGAGCCCGGCTCACGACAGCGCACCGAGCTGGTCGCGGGACGGCGCGTGGGTCTACTTCGGCTCGAACCGGGAGGACGACTACCAGGTCTGGAAGATGAAGCCCGATCCGGAGGCGGTCCCCGTGCGCGTCACCCGCGAGGGCGGTCACGGGGCACGCGAGTCCGCCGACGGCAGGACCCTCTACTTCACGAAGCCGCTTCGCGAAGGCATCTGGTCGATCTGGCAGATGCCGTCCGGCGGAGGGGAGGAGACCGAGCTCATCCACCGCATCGCGCGCCAGTGGTACTTCGACGTGACGGCCACCGGCGTCTACTACGTCACGACAGAGTCCCGCGGCGCCGAGCTCCGGCTCCACCGGTTCGCGGATGGGAGCGACACGCTCCTGCTCACCCTCGAGAAGCGGCCCGGCTTCGGCGTCGCGGCCTGCCCCGACGACAGCTGCGTCCTCTTCTCGAGCTTCGACGTCGACGCGACCGAGCTGATGTACGTCGAGAGGTTCCGGTAGCCGGTCGTTCGGGAGATCGAAATCCGGCAAGTCCGTCGTCTCCCCGTTGGGGCACGCGGGTCCGTGACAGAATTCCCCCTCACGCGCGTCGACGAGAAGAGGCCGGAGCCGGCGTCTCCTCCCGGTCCCCAACGCCGACCGAAGTGAAGGAGGGACCTTTCCCATGAAGCGCATCGCACCGATCGTCTGTCTTTCCCTGCTGGCCCTTGCGGCCTGCCTCGCACCGGCTGCCGCGGTCGCCCAGGCGCCCACGTCCATCTCCGACGTGAAGGCCCCCGTGGCCCCCGTGGCGCAGATCTTCTCGCTCCAGGGCGAGTTCGTCCGCGTCGCCTACAACAACGAGGGCTTCGTGACCCTCGGGTACCGCGTCGCGAACGCCTCGGCCGGGGACGAGTGGATGCTGCTCGACGCGGGCTTCACCGTCCGTGACGGCGTGAAGTCGTACGACCTGAAGCGCGAGGCGATCTCGCTCAAGACGCCCGACGGCAAGATGATCCCGCTCGCCACGCAGAAGGAGTACGCCGCGGCGCTCTACCTCCCCGCCCTGACCAAGCGGGCCCAGGTCACCCGCGACAACCTGAACTACTTCCCGCCCGAGGTGAACAAGGCCTGCGCCCTCCTCTTCTTCTCCGACCTCGGCAGGCCGGGGGCTCCCCCGGCGTTCGACCAGGTCGACCTGACGGACAACCGGGCCTGCCTCGGCCGCCTCTTCTTCAAGGTGCCGGGCGGCATCCAGACCGGGCAGCACTGGCTCGTGACGAAGTTCGCGACGAGCGAGGTGCACGTGCCCTTCCGCATCCTGACGAAGGACGAGGAGAAGTTCCTCCGGAAGAACTGGGAAGACCTCGACAAGGCTCTCCGCGAAGGCGTCCAGTAATCCCGCGCTCCGCGCTCCCCGGGGAGACGGTCAGGCCATACGCCGGACCGTCGTCCCCGGGTAGTAGTGCGCGAGGATCTCCCCGTAGGCGAGGCCACTCTCTGCCATCACCGCCGCCCCGATCTGGCAGAGGCCGACGCCGTGCCCCCATCCGGCGCCGGTCAGGACGAAGCGGCCGGACGCATCCCGATCCACGACGAACGCCGAGCTGTAGAGGTGCGAGCGGGAGAGGGCCCGGCGGATCTCGAGCTCCTTGCCGACGACGAGCGTTCCGCGCTCGCCCGTGATGCGGAGGCGGAAGATCCGCCCCGACGGGCCGCGCGCGAGCGGCTCGAGCGCCACGATCGGCCCGAGGTCGACGCCGAGGCGCGCGGCCACGAGCGCGCCCAGCTCGTCCGGGGCGTACGCGACGGTCCAGCGGAAGAAATCGCGCGTCTCCTGGTCGAAGCCCGGGAGGATGCGGGCGAGGAGCGTGGCGTCCGCCGTGTTGCAGAACGCCGTCGGGCTGGAACGGATGAACTGCTCGAGGTCACGCGGGGCGGGCGCCGTCAGGCCGTCGGGGAACGACACGAGGTAGGGGACCTCCTGGTCGTCCCACGCGGTGTCGTAGCGCTCCGTCCGGCCGCCGCAGCACTTGGAGAAGCGGGTGTCGCAGATCGCCCCGCCGAAGAAGAGCATCTCGCCCGCGGTGGCGCGGACGGCGTGGGCGACGGCAGGCGAGACCGCCTTCGTGATTCCCTGGTAGCGCTGGCAGTGGTCGTCGGCACAGACCTCGAAATCGGGGTGCGCCTCGCGGCCGTACCAGCGGCGGATCTCGCCCGGCTGCTCGGGGCCGCACCCAGCGACGCCGGCCGCGGCCGGTCCCTTCAGCCAGCTGCGCGAGATGACGGCGTGGGCCTTCAGGAGCTCGACGGGGCACGTCGCGCTCATCTCCGAGGAGATGACGCTCGCAACGTACTCCTCGAGCGGCACGTCGTTGACGACCGTCAGCCCCGCGGGTCGCCTCAGGACGCGGAACGCGCCGCGGAAGACCTGCCGCTCCTTCCGCTCCCAGTGGAAGCCGATGCCGATCGTCACCTCGTCCAGAGCAAACGCCGCCGCATCCGGATCGGCGGGTGTCAGGGTCGTCTCCGCCGCGAAGCGGCGACGCCCCGGCGTGATGCGGACCCCCGCCGGGTCGGTGAACTCCCCGAGCAGCTCCACCTCGACCGAAGGGAGGCCCTCCACGAGACCGACGGCGACGTTCATCGAGAAGCCTCGAGCCGGGCCAGGACGTCCCGGAACGGCGCCTCCGGAATCGTCACCTCGCGGTAGACGGCCGCCACGTCCTCGCCCGAGAGGCGCTCGAAGTCTCTCGGGAAGGGCGCCACGAGGATCCCCGACATGTCGATCGAGGCCGGGCTCACCGCCAGCTCGCCGGTATGGAAGGCGTCGGGCCGGTGCTTGCCCCGCGGGAAGAGGACCAGCGAGAAGCCGGACGCCGGCTCAGCCCAGACCGCGACGTTGCACATCGGCTCGGGCCCCCCGCCCGTCACGGAGGCGAGGACCGCGAGCGCCCGTTCCGTATCGCCGAGGACGCGCGACCGGTCCGGGCCGCGAAAGAGCAGGGCCCGTATCCCGCGGGCCTCGAGCGCCGGTCCTGCCGTGCCGGCCGCCTCCCTCACGATCGGAAGGCCGTCCCGCGAGCCGGCCTGCAGGTGCAGGTGGTCGGGCGCCGAGGCCCCGCACTGCGGGCCGTTGTAGACGACGAAGGTGCCGGGAAGCGCCGCCGCGAGGTCGAGCATCGTCCCGACCTGACCCTCGATCTGCTGCGGGCGGTGCTCGCGGTGGACGACGGTGAGGTGCCGCTCGAGGATTGGGAACGGGTTGCAGAGGAACGTGAAGTCGTCGCCCCACGGAAGGCCCCGCTGCTCCGGCGGAAGGTTCGCGGCGCAGAGAAAGCAGGGGCGCTTCGCGATCGACGCGCGGTCCACCGCCGCGGTCGTGCTCGCGACGCGGTGGGGGATGTGGCGCAGAAAGACTTCGGACCCGTCCGCGACGAGGGGACGCGTGAGGGCGTCGGCGAGTCCGGCCACGCCCTTCTGCAGGAGCGGCCACTCCTCGAGCTGCCGCCGGAAGAGCCCGTCGACGTCCCGGGTGAGGTCGACCTTCAGGGCCGGGCTCCCAGCGCTCTCTGCCGTGCGGCGATCTCCACGGTCCGGAGCCAGTCCTTGTAGGCGTCGTAGCGGTTCTGCGTCTCGAGCGGCAGCGCGCTGTCGGAGTTGCCCTCCCACCTGCGGCAGAGGTAGACCGACTCGGTGATGCGGCCGATCTCGTACTCGCGGCTCATCCGGAGGGCGACGGCGTAGTCCTCGCCGTAGCTGACGTTCGGGAAGCCGACGCGCCTGAGGACCGCGGTGTCGAAGGCGCGCGGCGCGCCGAAGCCGTTCACGCGCAGGGCGTTGTTCCGGCCGTTCTCGCGCGTCCACTCGCGGTGGTCGACGAGGCCGGGCGGGATCTCGTTCAGCGCGAAGTCGACCATGGTGTACGACGCGACGACCATCGCGTACGGACCGCGATCGAGCTCCCCGACGATCCGCGAGAGGACGTTCTCGTCGAGGTAGAGGTCGTCGGAATCGAGCTGGACGGCGGTGCGGCCGCAGCGGGGGTGGAAGACCGCCTCGTCCCAGCAGCCGCCGATGCCGAGGTCGCGGCGCTCCGGGACGACGTGGACGAGCCGCGGGTCGCGGACGCCCCGGAGCATCTCCGTCGTCCCGTCGGTGGAGTGGTTGTCGACGACGAGGACGTTGAAGGGGAACGGCGCCTGCTGCGAGAGCGCGCTGCCGACGGCGTCGAGGATCGTCCGCTCGCGGTTGCGGACCGGGATGACGACGCTGGCCTCGACGGGGAACGGCCCGTCCGGCCGTGGCACCGCCGCGAAGCGGGGCGGCAGGAGCGCACCGATCCGGCGGAGGTGCTCCGTGGCGAGGCGCTCCATGTCCAGCTGGTAGTCCCGGTTCCTCGGGTCGACGTAGTCGAACTGGGCTTCGCTCGACGGCCGCGTCTCCGCGGGGCTCGCCGCGTAGAGCGGCTCGGGGATCCTCACGACGGGCCGCCGCTCCGAGAGGCGGAGCCGGAGGTCGTAGAGGGCGCCCCACTTCAGGCCCGGTTCGACTCCCGCCTCGCGCGCGGCCGGCACGGAGACCGCGACGACCGGTCCGAAGTCGAAGGTGTCGCGCAGGCTCCCGGGGTGGTAGTCGATGCGCGGGTGGCCCACGGCGTCCGAGTAGACCCAGCCCGCGCCGGTGCCCTCGAGGACCTGCGCCATCCGCTCGAAGAGCCTCGGTCCGGGAGCCACCGTGACACGCGGATCGGCGAGGAAAAGGATGTCGGAACCGGCGGCGGAAAGAAGGTCCGCGAGGCCGTCGGAAGAGGCGGGCATCGGGTGGAGGACGTTCACGGCCTGCCTTTCGCCGCGCTCTCCTCGAGCGGCCGCACGGCGATCACGCCCGCCATCCGGTTCGCGCGAAGGAACGCGGCCAGCTCTCCCTCGACGACGCGCCCGGCGCTCCGCGACGCGTGCCTCAGCTTCCAGCTCCCCTCCTTCCGGACGAGGAGCCCGCAGTGGAAGACGTCGAGCCCCGCCTTCGTCGAGGCGAAAAGGAGGATGTCGCCGTTCTTCAGCCGCGGCTCGAAGGAGGAGAGCTTTGCCTTCGGTACGCAGGCGAACCGCGCCCTGCGGGCCGGGAGCCCCGGCAGGACGTTCAGGAGCCTTTCCTTCCGCGTGGCGAGCGCACCCGCGGAGACGGGCCTTACGACTCCGGCCTTCGCGTTCCGGCGGACCCAGTCCGTCATGTAGTGGTTCCGGCGCGCCCACTCGACCTGCCCGCCGTCGTACCGGACACGGCGCAGCTCCCCGGCGAACCCGTCCGGGTCGGACGCGCGGGCCAGCGCGAGGACCGTCTCGACGTACGTCACGCAGTCGAAGCCCTCGAGAGAGGCGGTGAAAGCCTCGGGCGTGTCCGCGGAGCCGACGAGACCGTTCGCCTCGTAGGGGGACCCGAGGAGGAGCTCCGACAGGACATCTATGCGGGCGGGGACGCTCCGGTGGAGTCTCGTCTTCGACAGGAGCTGTCTCGCACGGCGGTCTGGGAGGCCTCGGGTCTGGGGGGATCTCATCGGGTGGGGATGTTACCCGCGGCGCGCCACGTCGGGCCGGACGCCGGTCACGACGTGGAGCCGGGGCTCTCGACGACGAGCCCCGGCTCGAGCACGACGGCCTCGCGGAGCCGGAGGGCCGAGGCGGCACAGAGCTTGGGGTGACCGTCGAGACGGATGGCGACCACCGGGACCCCCGCAGCCTCGAACCACCCGGCGAAATCGGGGTCGGCCAGAACGGGAGCGCCACGCCGGATGACGGCGCGCAGATCGGCCCGACTCGCGGAAAGGAGCGCCGCCGACGGGTCGCCGCCCGGGTCGCGGAGGACGACGAGGTCGGCGCGCTGCGACGGCGCGAGGCCTCCGGCGCCCGGGACCCGCAGAAGCCTCGCGGCGCCGGAGGTGGCGAGGCGGAGGACCGCGAGCGGAGAGAGCGCGCCGTTCGCTGCGGCCGTGCGCAGCTCCGAGAGGAGATCGAAGGCTCCCGTGAGGCGGGAGTCGGTGCCGAGCGCGAGCGCCCCGTTCGTGGCGAGGAGGGCCGGGTCGAGCGTCCGGCCGAACATGAAGAGGTTGCTCGACGGACACCAGACGACGCCCGCGCCTCGCTCGACGACGCGGGCGACGTCGGCGGGCCCGAGGCCGAGGCCGTGGACGAAGACGCCGTTCGGCCCGAACGCACCCAGCTCCTCGAGACGCGACAGCTCCGTGGCGGCGACGGCGTCGACGCCTTCGGCGAGGTGGATGAACCAGGGATCGGCCGGAGGCGTCGCGGCGAGGCTCTCGGCGACGGCCGGCCCGTAATGGCCGGCGAGGCCGAGCGAGTGGCTCCAGCCGAAGGCGCGGAGAACGTCGACGGGGAAATCCGGGGCGTCGAAGACCTCCTCCCACGGGTCGTGGTGCGCGACGAGGAGCGTTCCGGAGAGGAGGTTCTTCAGTCCGCCGTGCCACGCGCGGGTGGCGGAGGGGATCCTCCGCACCGCCTTCACCGCCGGCTCGTCGAGCCGCGGACGGAACGCGTCGATCCAGTCGTAGCTGTTCGCCTTCGGGCCGATTCCCTCGGGGCGCGCGAACGCGTTGAGCTGGAGGTGGTCGTGAGCGTTGACGAGAGCCGGGAAGACGAGATGGCCCGGGAGGTCGACCGCGTATCGCGGGACGCCCGCGGCGATGCACTCGACGACGAGCCCGTCCGCGAGGAGGAGCGTCCTCTCCGACGCGAGCCCTTCCTCGACGATCCTCGCCCGGATCGAGGCGGGGACCGGGGCCGGTGACCTCATCGAAGCGCCAGCGAGCAGACGCAGCGCTGGCAGACCGGGTCCGCTGCCACGTCGAGCGAGGCCCGGAAGGCACGCGCCTCGGGCGAGCCGAGGACGGCGCCGAGGCTCCCGGCCTCGCGGAGGTTGCCGATCGCCGGATGAAAGAAGCAGGGGCGGACGGTGCCGTCGGCCTCCACGACGCTCGAGACCCACGGGGCGTTGCAGCGGTTCCCCGGGAAAGGGCCGTCGCCGGCGATCGCCGTGAAGTAGGCGAGGAGACGCGTGCGGAGCCTGGCGGCGCTCTCGGCTACGAATCCCGATGCGAGCTCCGCCGCGCAGTCGCGTTCGAGCGCGTCGATCTCTTCCGCGAGGAGGGGAAGCTCCTCTCTCGCAAGGGCCAGCTCGGCGCGCGGCGTCGCCCCCTCCCCTTCCGGACGGTTGAATGCGGTTGAAGAGAGGTCGACGGCGAGGAAGCTGATCCGGTCGAGGTCCAGGTCGCGGGCTGCGGCCACGGTGTCCCGCAGGCGGAGGGCGTTGCGGCGCTGGACGGTGCAGCGGGCGGTCACCGTTCCGGCCGGGCCTGCCGCGCGCACGGCGCGGACCCCCTCGGCGAGGCGGTCGAAGGCCCTCGGGACGTTCCGGATCGCATCGTGCAGGTCCCGCGGGCCGTCGAGGCTCACGACGAGGTCGTCGACGTACTCGGCGATCTTCTCCGCGTGCCTGGCCAGGAGCAGGCCGGAGCTCAGGAGCGTGATGCCGATTCCCGCTTCCCGCAGAAGAGCGCAGAGGGAGAAGAGGTCGGAGTGCATGAGCGCCTCGCCCCCGCTCAGGACGACCCGTTCGACGCCGAGCTGCCGCCACTCCTCCCGCCAGCGCGCGACCTCGCCGGCACCGATCTCCAGGGTCCGGCGTTCCTTCCAGATGTCGCACATGAGGCAGCGGCAGTTGCAGCGGTTGTGCGGGAAGAGGATGAGGATGGGGAGGTGCGAGAGGGGGTCCGGCAGAGGAAGCGGGCCGCCGTGCGCGTCCCCTCCGGGGAGCGGCCGCGGGGCGAGGCGCGTCATGGCCCCTCCCTCATCCGGTAGCGGAAGGCCGCGAGGAGTGGGAGGCCCCGGTCCCTCTCGTAGCGATCGAGGCGGCCGGATTTCTCGTAGAGCCGCCGGACCTCGGGCCCGACGGCCGGTTCGAGGCGCCTCTCGACGGCCAGCCCCGACGCGACGGCCGCCTCCACGTGGGCGTCGATCTCGTGGACGGTGTGCTCGACGAGGTGCTGCACGCCCGATGCGTCGCGGAAGCTCCGGACGTGACCGCGGCGCGCGGCTTCCGCGTGAAAGTCCGTGAGGATCACGGCGCCGCCCGGTCGCGTTACGCGCGCAAGCTCGGTGTAGAGGGGCGCCAGAAGCCGGAGGTGCCCTGCGGCGAGCCGGCACCAGACGACGTCGAAGGCGCCAGCGGCAAGCGGGAGCGCGCGAAGGTCGCCGGCGGCGAGCCGTCGCGACCGCGAAGGCTCGCCGCGGGCGCAGCGGAGCATCTCGAGGACGAGGTCGACCCCGACGGCGATGCGCGGCCCGGTGCCCTCAGGGAAACGAAGACGGCGCGCCGTGCCGCACGCGGCATCCAGGAGCGAGAGCCCTTCGAGAGGGGCCGTGAGGGCTTCGACGGCCTGCTCGTCGAACGCCGAAAGGACGTTCTCGCCGTCGTACGAGGCGGCCCAGAGGCGGTACGCCTCGCCAGGCGGCAGGGGAATGCCGGCCGCAGCGCTCATCCCCGTCCCTCCACGGGCGGCCTGAGGTGGCCGTACTCCTGGCGGTCGGGTGGAGCCCGGCGCGCGAGGCGCCTCACGCCGCGCAGGAGGCGCGGGTCGTCGAAATCGCCCGTTTCCCAGCGGCGGCGGGAGAGGATCCGGCCGAGCACCTTCCCCCAGCGGGCCGTCTTCTCGTCCTGGAGCGACGGGAAGCGGCTCCTCAGGACGGTCTCGAATCCGTCGACCCTCGCCTTCAGCGCCCCCGAGAGCCACGGGACGCGCGGGTTCTCGTGGGTCATCCAGTCCACCCACTCGGGCTCGAGCCACTCCTCGAGGGTCGCGGGGGTCGTCGAGACCGCGTCGACGCCTCCGTACGTCCCGCGCCGCTGCGGCGTCGGCGTGTAGAAGTAGAGGATCACCTCCAGCTCGGGGTTGATCCCTTTCAGCTCCCTGATGAAGTCGAGCGTCGTCGCGATGTCGTCCTCAGGATCGTCCGGGTCGCCGAGGACGAAGGAGTACTCGGGGACGATTCCGGAGCCGCGCATCCGTGCCGCGAGGGCGCGCGTCTGCTCGGTCGTGAGGTTCTTCGACATCTTCCTGAGGCGCTCGTCGGAGCCCGATTCCGCGCCGAAGAAGGCCATCGCGAGGCCCGAGCGGCGGATCGTCTCCCACGTCCGCTCCGAGTAGCCGAGGAGGGCGTCGATGCGCGCCTCGCACCACCAGCGCAGGTTCAGCCGCGTGATCCTTCCGCACAGCTCTTCGGCCCGCGCCTCTCTCGCAAAGAAGTTGTTGTCGTAGAAGTGGAGCGCGTCCATCCCGTGGCGTTCGACGAGGAAGGCCAGGTTCGCTTCCGTCCGAGCCGGGCTCTCGAACTTCTGGAGGCTCCCGTATGCGGAGATGACGCCGCAGAAGTTGCAGGAGTATGCGCAGCCGATGGAAGACTGGTAGACGCCGTTGCGCCGTCCGAGAAAGGTCGGGTGGAGGTACTCGTTCACGTCGATCCGGTCGTACGGCGGGGTCGGGAAAGTGTCGGGGCCGAGCCACGGACGCTCGGCATTCACCCGCGGCGCGCCGTTCTCCTTCCAGCCGAGTCCGGCAACGGACGCGGGCTCCCGCTTCCCTTCGAGGACCTCGAGAAGCTCGACGAAGGTCTGCTCCCCCTGGCCGCGGACGACGTAGTCGACGTCTTCCGACCGGAGGACCGGCTCGGGATAGAGCGTCGGAAAATAGCCTCCCCAGACGATGGCGACCTCGGGAAACGCCTGACGGAGCCCACGGGTCAGGTGGACGGCCGAGACGAGCTGCGGGCCCGGCATCACCGTCAGCGCGATGGCCGTCACGGGGTCCCCTCCGGCCCTCCCGCGCTCGACCCGCTCGCTCACCGCGCGGGACACGTCGACGTCCGGGAGGTTGCCGTCCAGGATCTCCCACGAGACTCCGACGGGAAGCGCCGCGCCGACCGACATCACCGAGAGCGGGAAGCGTCGGTTTCGCGGCTTCGTGACGCGGGGATTGACGAGGAGGATCACGGGACTTCCGCCTCCCAGAGGTCGAACCGGGACGGGTGCCTCTGCCTTCGGAGAAAGGCGAGGGCCGGGCGGGCTTCGTACCAGAGGGGGTAGAGGACGCGGTGCCTGCGGAAGGCGAGGCCGAGAGGGGCCGCCGCGCCGTCGAGGCGCTCGCGGGTGAGGTACTCGATCGACGGGATCGAGAGGAGGGCGTCGGCGAGATCCGCGTGCTGCGTCCTGATCGCGCGCCTCTTTTCGGCGGCCATCTGTTCGCCGAGGGCGGCGCGCCCGTAGAAGGGGGAATCGAGGATCGCGACGCGCCCGCCCGCGGCAACGGTTCGCACCGCCTCGGCGAGGGTGGCGTGGAGGTCCTCGGCATAGTGGAGCGACGCGTCGAAGAGGGCGAGGTCGAAACGACGGTCCTTGAAGGGAAGTCCGGCGAAGGACGCCGCCACGCGGGCGAACATGCGCGGCAGGGTCCGCCGGAACGGGGCCGCCGCCCCGAGGCCGTCGATCGCGTCGGTCCTGAGGTCGACGGCCACCGCGGCGTGTCCGCGCCGGGTCAGGCGCGCCGAGAGCCAGCCGTTCCCGGCCCCGAGGTCGAGGACGCGAAGGGACCTGGCCCTCTGCCGCTCGAGCGGGGCGAGGACGCGGGACGTGAAGGCGTCGAAAGTCCGCGCGCGTACCCCCCACTGCTTCGCCAGCGGGCCGCTCGCGAGATACGGCAGGGCGAGGAGCTCCTCCTCCCCGCCGCTCCCCCTCCCCTCGATCTCCCGGACCCGGGCGTAGGCCTCGCCGAAGCGTCCCAGCCTGGACGCGCTCATATCGGCTCTCCCGTCCGTTCGAGGGCGACGAGGACGTGGTCGCCGAGAAGCGCGAGCGGCCTGCCGGCGAGACGGTCGAGACGCTCGAGGAGCGCGAGGAGGTGCGGGTGGCGCGAGATCCAGGGCTCGGCGGAGCTGGGGGGAACGAAGACGCCGATCCCGACCGTGCGCCGGAGGGTGAACCAGGGTTCGAAGGCGCGGGAGAACGCGGCGGGCGACGGGTAAGCCACCCGGAACGCGTGTCCGCCGACCTTCGCCGGCACGCCGCAGCGCGAGAGCCGGCGGAAAGCGCCGCGGACGTCCCCGCGCGCGGCGAGCACCACCATCTCTCCCGGGCTGAAGGGTCCGAACACGACGAGGAGGAGCGGCGCCCGCGGCGCCAGGAGCCGTGCCAGGGCCCGGGCAGGCTCTCGCAGCTCCTCCACGCAGTTGAAGGCGGCGAAATTCGAGTACCCCCCTTCGAAGAGGGGTGCGGCGGAGCTCTCGCGGGAGTCCGCGAAGGCGCCGAGCTCCTCGAGGGCGACGCGCTCCACCGCCACGCGGTCCCCGGCTCCCGCGCGCTCGACCTTCGCCCGGGCGCGCTCGACCATCGCCGGCGCTCCGTCGGTCAGGCAGACGCGGTAATCGCGTTCCGCGAGGTAGAGGGCGTCCTCTCCCGTCCCTCCTCCCAGCTCGAGGAGCGAGGAGCCCGCCGGGAACGACGCGAGAAGCTCCCGCCTCACCGCGGCCCTTTGCGCGGCCACGCTCTTCCACGGCCCGAAGCGCTCGTCGAATCGCGCCGCCATCGCGTCGAACGCGAGGACCGCGGGCGGCAGCGCGGGCTCCGGACGGGCGGACGCGTTCGAGCTCACGCGGTGAGCCCCTCGAGGATCGCGACCGCGCCCGCGAGGTCGTCGGCCCCGTCGAGCTGCCAGGATCGCTGCCCCGCCCACGCCGCGGCGACCGCGTCGGGATCGCCCCCGAACCGCTCCTGCGGGATCTCCCCGCTGCGAAACGCGGCGACGAACTCCTCGCCCCCCAGGGTCACGAGACGCGCAGGACCCGGGGATCGCGGTCCGAGGAGGAGGGTGGCCGCCCTGCGGGCGACGCGCCGGCCCGGCGCGGACTCGCGGAACAGGTCGACCCGCCGCTTGTCCTCGCCCCCGGTGAAGGCGTCCTCGGTCGCGCCGTCGAGGCAGAGGAGGCGCTCCGAATCGGGGAGGAGGGTCAGGTCGCGCACGGAGGCCGCCAGGAGGTCCGCGTTCTCGCGAGAGACGAGGAGGCTCTCGTCGGCCAGGATCCCGAACCCCGCCCGCCAGGCCGCGGCGACGAGCGTCGACTTCCCCGCCCCCGATGCCCCGCGCACGACGACGGCGCCGCCCGACCCAACGACCGCCCCGGCGTGGAGGACCGTGAAACCGCGACGCGACAGGAGGACGGCGGCGGGAGCCTCCAGGAGCGTGCGGGCCGCAAAGGAGGGCGCTTCATCGAGAAGCCCGCTCGTAACCTCCGCATCGACCCGTCCAGTCCTCAGTCCGATGCGCGTCTCGAGAAAGCCCTCGACCGATGCGCAGTACTCGTCCGCGCCGTGCTGCCAGACGAGGCGCTTCTCCGGTGCCGGCCCCGGATGGCCACCCGGCCGGACGGTGACCCGGATGTCGATCGCGTCCCGAGACAGGCTTTCCGGGCGGGTCCGCTCCCACAGCTTCCCGGCGAGACGAAAGACCCGCTCGTCGTTCGATGCGAGCCGAATCGCGTCACCGGGTACGCCGAAGAAACCTGTCGCCATATCGCACGATGCCACGGCGAGCGGCGCCGGGCTCCATTTCCGGGGCCGGATCCGGCCCGGAAAGCGTCGCGCCCGTAAGCTACCTCACAGTCCCGGCATGCCGGTCGGGCCGGCCGGATTCCTATACTCGATCGCAACCCGCGATGAGAAGAACACCGGTCCTCCTGGCGCAGCCCTACTTCCTGGCGCACGACGCGAAGCAGGTGCGGAAGATGAAACCGTACCCGCCGCTCGCGACCCTCATCACGGCCTCCGTCCTCCGGAAGGCCGGCAAGGAAGTTGCGCTCTTCGACGCGATGCTCTCCGCCGGAGAGGACGAGTTCGCCACGGTCGTCTCTGCGACGCGGCCCGCGATCGTCGGGATGCTGGAGGACAACTTCAACTTCCTCACGAAGATGTGCACGACACGGCGGCGCGAGGCCTCGCTCCGGATGATCCGGGATGCGAAGAACGCCGGGGCCCTCGTCGCCGTCAACGGCTCCGACGCCGCCGACGCACCCGATCTCTACATCAGCGCCGGCGCCGATGCCGTGATCCTCGGGGAGACCGACAGGACGTTCCTCGAGGTGGTCGAGCGGTGGGAGCACGACGCGCTCGCCGACCTCTCGGACGTCCCTGGCCTCGCGCTCCCGGCGCGGGCCGTCGGCGCGTTCGCGCCCGCGGCGAAGACGGCTCCACGACCGTTCGTCCACGACCTCGACGCCCTGCCGTTCCCGGCCTGGGACCTCGTCGACCAGGGGAAGTACCGGACCGCGTGGACGGGGGCGCACGGGCGCCTCTCGTGGAACGTCGTGACGACGCGGGGCTGTCCTTACCGCTGTAACTGGTGCGCCAAGCCGCTCTACGGCATCCGCTACGCCCAGCGCAGCCCCGGGAACGTCGCGGAGGAGATGGCGCGGCTCAAGGAAGCCGTCGGTCCCGACCACGTCTGGTTTGCCGACGACATCTTCGGCCTCTCTCACCGCTGGATCGAGCGCTTCGCCGACGCTCTCGCCGAACGCGACGCCGTGATTCCGTTCACGATGCAGTCCCGGGTCGACCTGATGACTCCCTCGGCCGTCGAGGCACTCCGACGTGCCGGCGCGGAGGAGGTCTGGATGGGGGTCGAGTCAGGAGCGCAGAAGATCCTCGACGCGATGGACAAGGGGACGACGATCACCCAGGTACGCGACGCGACCCGCCTTCTGAAGGCGCACGGCATCCGCGCGTCGTGGTTTCTCCAGCTCGGATACCCTGGCGAGGAGTGGGCCGAGATTCTCGCGACGCGGGACCTCATTCGCGAGGAGCGGCCGGACGACGTCGGCGTGTCGGTCGCCTACCCCCTGCCGGGAACGGTCTTCTACGAGCGCGTTCGCGGCCAGCTCGGGGACAAGACCCACTGGAACGACAGCGACGAGCTGGCGATGCTCTTCGAGGGGACGTACACGGGGCCCTTCTACCGGCACGTCCGGGACCTGCTTCACGACGAGGCCGTCGCGGCGTCCGCCGAAGGGGACCTGGCGGAAACCCGTCGGCGCCGGCTGGATGCGCTCTGGCGCGAAGCCGGGTCGCTCGAGCTGGCGGCCCGGTCCGGCCCGGGCCCGTCGGCTCTTTCCGCCTTCGGCCGCTAAGCGCGGCCCCGCCGTGAGGATCGGCCTCGTCGTCCCCGGCGGCTTCGACCGGAGCGGACGGGAACGGGTCATTCCCGCGCTGCTCTGGCTGGTCGAGAGGCTCGCGTCGCGACACGCGGTCGTCGTCTTCACCCTCGGGCAGGAGGAGCATTCCGGGGAGTGGCCGCTTCTCGGCGCGAAGGTCGTCGACCTCGGCCGGGCCGCCCGCGCCGCTCTCCCCGGCATCGGCATCGCCGCCCGGGCGTGGCACCTCGGCCGCACGATCCGCCGGCACGGTCCGTTCGATGTGCTCCACGCCTTCTGGGCGAGCCCCTGCGGCTTCCTCGCGCAGGCCGCCGCGCCGGCCCTCACACCCGTCGTGGTCTCGCTCGCCGGGGGAGAGCTGGCGGCGGTCCCCGAGATCGGCTACGGGTGCGGTCTTTTCCTCAGGGAACGGGTGAAGGTCCGCCTCGCGCTCCAACGCTCGGCCGCGATCACCGCCGCGAGCGCCCCGATCGTCCGGTCCGCGCGGGAGGCAGGGTTCACGGCCGAGCTCGTTCCGCTCGGCGTCGAGTCCGCGGGCTTCGTTCCGCGCGCGCCCCGCGCCGCGGGTGAGCCGGTGCGGCTCCTCCACGTCGGGAGCCTCAACCGCGTCAAGGACCAGGCGACGCTTCTGCGCTCCTTCGCGATCGCCCTCCAGAGCGACCCGGCCCTGAGGCTCGACGTCGTGGGGGAGGACACGCTGGGCGGCGAGATGCAGGACCTCGCGGTGCGGCTCGGCCTCGCCGGCTCCGTGACGTTCCACGGCTGGCTGCCTACGGACGAGGTGCGCCCGCTGCTCGCCAGAGCCGACCTCCTCGTCGTCTCCTCCCGCCACGAGGCAGGTCCCGTCGCGCTCGTCGAGGCCGCGGCCTGCGGTGTGCCGACGGTCGGAACCGCGGTCGGCCACGTCGCGGAGGGGGACGGCATCCGCTCGGTCGCCGTCCCGGTCGGGGATGCCGGCGCGCTCGCCCGCGCGATCGTCGCGCTCGTTTCGGACGAGCCGCGACGCCGGAGGCTGGGAGACGCCGCGCTCCGCTGGGCACGGGAGAACGACGCGGACCGGACGGCCGCCCGGTTCGAGGACCTCTACAACCGCGTCGCGCGACCCGAACCCGGGTTCAGTGGACGAAGCCGCCCGCCCGGCGCGCCAGGACCTTGAGCCAGGCGAGCTTCAGCGCGAAGCCCTCCGCTTCCGGCGCCACGTTCGCCTTCACCTCGCCGAGCGTCGGGAAGGCGCTCCTGAAGAGGAGGCGCGCCCGCTCGCTCCGGCCCGGCGCGAGGGACAGGGCGACCCGCGAGAAGCCGCGCGCCGGCCGCGCATGGCGGAGAACGGGAAGCGTGGCGGCTCGTGCCCGCAGGTGCGCCGGCACGCGGGCCGCGAGGCGCGCGAGGGAGGCCGCCTCGAAGGTCCCCGGGAAGAGGCGCTCGAGGCCGTCCGCGGCGTAGAGGAGCGGCGCGGCCGCGTGCGCGTCCGGCGCGGGAGCGTCTGCGCAGAGAGGCCCGCCCGCGCGCGCCCGGTCGAGGAAGTCGACCGCCTGGATGCCGCGCAGCCCCTTCGCAGCAAAGTCTTCCGCGGCGTGGTGCCAGAGATGGCGGAGCATCGCGGCCTCGGACGGGACGCGGAAGCCGACCGGCACTTCGAC
This sequence comes from Holophagales bacterium, assembly GCA_016719485.1. Classification (NCBI taxonomy): domain Bacteria; kingdom Pseudomonadati; phylum Acidobacteriota; class Holophagae; order Holophagales; species Holophagales bacterium. Next base: position 115,550 of record JADJZB010000011.1, on the reverse strand, counting down.
CGCGTCGGCCGTGAGCTCCCGGGTCGCGTCGAGGACGACGCCGAGGACCGGCAGGCGGAACGAGCGGTGGAGCTCGATCCGGAGGGGATTGCCGGGGTGCTCGCCCGCCGGGGAGGGAACGCGCTCGTCCTCCTCGGCAAGGACGAGGTGGCGGGGCGTGTCGAGGAGGGGGCGATACGGGGTGCGGCGCGCGAGGATCGCCGCGGCGTCGGGAACCCGGGCGGGGTCGGCGATGAGCAGGTCGAGGTCCCCCATGGGCCGCAGGCTCGGGGCCGCCTCGCCGCGGAGGAGAAGCGCCGCCCCCTTGAGGGGAACCACGTCGATTCCCTCGGCCCACAGGAGAGAGAGGACCTCCGCGAGGCGCTCGACGATCCGGTGGCCCCTCTCCGCGCACCGCACCGCCTCGAGGGCGAGGTGCCCGGCGAGCGGGCCGGGGAGCCCCGCCGCATCCGGAAGCCGGGCGAGGCGCGGAGAGAGGCCCTGGATCGCCGCGGCGAACGCGGCCTTGCGCAGAGGCGGCGCATCCGAGCCTTTCCCCGCGCTCGCCGGAAGGGCTTCCCGCAGGGGCGTCACGTCGCCAAGTGCGATCGAACGGACGCACGCCTCCGCGAGAAGCGCGACCCCGGCGTCGCCGAGGAGCGCCTCGACCTCCTCCGTCGTGAACGGCGTTCCGGTCACGTCACCGTCCCCGGGTCTCCCCGCGCGGTGGTTCCGCAGCTCCTTCTGGTCACGGCTTCTTGCCGATCTCGAACTGGCGGACGATGTTGAAGCCGAGCCGGAGGTTCGAGTCGGTGACACCGCCGCCGTAGTCGGCTGCCATGATCTGGTCGACGGTGGTGGCCGCCGAGTTCCCGACCCAGACGGCGAAGCGGTGCCGCCAGACGCTCTTCTCGAGGGCGAAAGACCACTGGCCGACGGAGTCGGGGAGATCGTCGTTGGCGAAGACGTACTCCCCTGTCGCCAGGAAGCCCTTCCCCAGCCTCAGCTGGGCCATGAGCGGGACGTTCCAGACATCCGTGAAGAGCGGCGTGTTCGAGACGTACGTCGGGGCCGCTGCGACCGTGAGCTTCTCGGCGAAGGTGTAGGCGATGAGGGCCTGCCCGAAACCTCCGACCTTCTCGTCGAGTTCGTATTTCGTGAGCCAGTTCATACCGGCCCTGAGCCCCACGGCGAGCGGGAGCTCCCGCGTCGGCTTCAGGAACGTGTACTTCAGCGCGAACTCGTAGTCGCCGCCGGACGAGGCGCGGTAGGCCTCGACCGCGAGGCGGTCGACGGGGACCCAGCTCAGCCCGAGGCCGATGTTGGCGCCGGAGTCGAGGCCGAAGAGGTTGTTCCCGCCGGCCTCGTTCACCGGCTGGTTGAACCGGTGCGTGAAGAGGGCCTGGAGGAGACCCTGGTCGTTGACGAGAGGCGAGGCCGTCTGGAGGAACCGGTCGCCGTAGCCCGGGTCGAAGTCGGGAGGGGGGTCCTCGGCGGCGAGTGGGAACGCCGCGACGAGGGTCAGAGCGAGGGCGAAAGGGGCGATCGTCGTCGTCTTCATCATGGCGGCCTCAGTCGTTCGGGGCCCCGCGCCGAACCCAGTCGACGAGGAGCTGCACCTCGTCCGGCGACAGCGCGCTTCCGGGCGGCATCCGGTTCCCCGTGATCGTGGCGTCCCCCTTCACCTTGGAAATCAGGTAGGACGCGTCCGGGTCGCCCGGCGCGATGCGCAGGCGGGACGACTCCGCGGAGCGGACGTTGACGATCTGCGAGTAGGCCCGGCCCGCGCTCAGGTCCTGGCCCTGCTGCGGGTTCGGCCCGGCGTGGCAGCCCGAGAGGGCGCAGGACGGGGTGAACACCTCCGCCTGGACACGCGCGAAGGTCGCTGTCGGGTCAGGGACATCGGACGGCTCCGTGGGCGACTTCTGCGTCCCGCAGGCACCGAGGACGACGCCCAGCCCCAGCGATGCCACGAGAACGGCGGGAACTCCCTGGCTCCGGGACATTCGGCACCTCCTTGAACGGACCGATCTTGCGACAACGTTGCAGGAGATGAGGGTGAGTGGAATCACCGTTCTGCCGGCCCGTCCCGGCCGCGCTAACCTAGCCCGTTGGCCCGGCGACGGCGCCGGTGACGGCGACGAGTCGCGGGCCCGAAGGAGAGAGCGATGGCCGGAAAGATGGCAGGAACGAAGACCGAGAAGAACCTGAAGGAGGCCTTTGCGGGCGAGTCGATGGCCCGCAACAAGTACACCTTCTTCGCGGGCGAGGCGCGCAAGGCCGGGCTGCTCGAGATCGCGAACGTCTTCGAGACGACGGCGAACGAGGAGAAGGAGCACGCCAATCGGATGTTCAAGTACCTCGACATGCTCGCCGCGACCGACGCGAACCTCGAGACGTGCATCGCGGGCGAGAACATGGAGTGGACCGACATGTACGTGAGGATGGCGAAGGAGGCCGAGGAGGAGGGGTTCGTCCCCGTCGCCCGCTTCTTCACGCAGCTCGCCGAGGTCGAGAAGCACCACGAGATGCGCTTCCGAAAGTGCCTCGAGGAGCTGAAGTCCGGGACCGTGTTCAAGAAGGGGAAAGAGGTCTACTGGTACTGCACGAACTGCGGGCACATCGAGAAGGGGCTGGAGGCGCCGAAGGTCTGCTCGGTCTGCGCGCACCCGCAGTCGTACTTCCGGGCGATGCTGGAAGGAGAGGTCTGAGGATCTGACGCTCCGCCCGGACCGGGCACGCCGTTCGGAGTCCGTTCGGCTTCTTCCCCCATGGTCGCGCCGGCGGCGCCCGGGCCTCTCAGGCCCGGCGTGCCGCCCGGGCGCGCCGCGCACGAGGAGAAGAAGCCCCATGACGAGCCCGACGAGGACCGAGAGCTCTTTCGTGACCGCTCGCACGGTCCTGGTGATGTTGGCGACCCTCGCCGTTGCCCCGGCTTCCCTCCTCGCCGAGCGGCCGGACGTCACCGCAAGGATCGTCGACGGGCGGCTCTCTCCGGGGGAGAAGGGTCCCGTGTTCGTCGAGCTGCGGCTCGGGCCGAAGTGGCACGTCAACGGCCACACGCCGCTCGAGGAGTTCCTCGTCCCGACCGACGTCACGCTGACGACCTCTTCGGGCCAGCGACTCCGCGTGAAGTACCCGGAAGGGGAGCTGAAGCGGTTCGCCTTCTCTGACAAGCCCCTCAGTGTCTATGCAGGGGTCGTAAGGTTCGAGGCGGAGCTGCTCGCGCCGCCCGACTCACGCGGGCCGGTCGCGCTCTCGGGCGAGGTCTCCTACCAGGCCTGCACCGACGAGCAGTGCTTCCCTCCCGCGCGCATTCCGCTGCGCGCGAGCGTCGAGATCCGCTGACGGCCGCCCCGTTCGGAATCCGTTCGGAATCGGCGCTGTCCCGAGGGTTCCTGGTATCGACGTTGCGGTCGGCGTGCACGAGGTTCAGAAGATGACGCGATGGCTTCTCCCGCTCTGCCTTTCCGCGGTCCTCACCGCATCGAAACCGGCATCTGCCGCTTCGCCCGCGCCCGAGGTTTCGGCCCGGACCCGAAGCGGCGAGCCGTTCGCGCTTTCGGCTTTGAAGGGCCGGGTCGTCCTTCTCGACTTCTGGGCGCCGTGGTGCGTGCCCTGCCGGGCGAGCTTTCCCTTCCTCGACTCCCTGCACGCAAAGTACGCGTCGCAGGGTCTTACCGTCGTCGGCCTGACGCTCGAGGAGAGGGAGAAGGCGATCGCCGCGTTCCTCGAGGCGGTGCCGGTCCGCTTCCCGGTCGTCGTCGACGCCACCGGACGCGCCGGCGAAGCGTTCGGCGTCGTGGCCATGCCGACGACGTTCCTCATCGACCGCGAGGGTCGCATCGCGGCGCGCTTCGAGGGGGGCGACCCGAAGGTCCACGCGAAGATCGAGACCGCCGTCGCCGCCCTCCTCGCCGGTGGAGACGTCGGCGCCGGGACCGGCGTGCGCGTTCCGGCGAGCGTCGAGGCGAGCGGCAGGACGGGCGGCAGGACGGGCGGCAAGGTGAAGGCGTGGAGGAGAGGCTGGCTCGCCGATCCGCTCATGCAGCTCGACGGCGACCCGCTCACGAAGCTCCTGAAGGAGCACATCCACTCGAGCAAGGAGGCGGCGGCCGGAGACGGCGGCGCCTCGGGAGGCGGCTGTGGCTGCAACTGACCGCGCTTCCCGCCGGAGGGAACGTCGCGCCCGCCGGCCGCTCCGCAATCTCTCCTGCGTCGCCGCCGGCTTCGGCGCGCTCGCGGCCCGCGAGGCGGCCGGTCAGTCGACACTCGATGCCCGGTTCCTCTTCTACAAGGAGTCGGACGGGCGCAACCAGGTCCTCAACCCGGTCATCTTCTACAAGCCGGATCTCGGGCTCGGCAACGGCGAGCTCGACGTCCAGCTCGGGTACGACACGATCTCCGGTGCATCTCCCACGGGCGGCTACCCCTCGGCCGACCAGACGACCTCCGCCTCCGGATGGACGAGCACGACGAAGAACTTCCCGCAGGCCGAGTACGACGACTCCCGCGCCTCCGGCTCGCTCGCCTACCGCCGCAAGTTCGGTGCGCACATGCCCTCGATCGACGTCTCCTTCTCGAAGGAGAACGACTACGAGGCAAAGAGCCTCGGCCTCTCCGACTCCTGGACGATGGCCGGCGGGCGCGGCACGCTCCACTACGGCGCCTCGATCTCGCGCGACGTCGTCACCCCCGTGACGAACGACGATCGCTTCACGAAGGACACGAACGGCTTCGCCCTCGGCTGGACCTGGGTCCTCGGCGAGAGGGACCTCCTCGACGTCTCCGCCTCGCTGATGCTCCAGTCGGGCTACCTCGACGACCCGTACAAGGTCGTCCCCATCGGGACGATCGACGACAACGTGACGGTTCCCGAGATGCGCCCCGACAGCCGGCAGCGCTTCGCCCTCTTCGCCAAGTACGGTCACTATTTCCTCTGGAACGGGGCCGTGAAGGCGAGCTACCGCTACTACCGCGACGACTGGTCGGTCGAGGCGCACACGCTCGACGTCACCTATGACCAGAAGCTCGGCTCGCGGTGGATCGTCTCCCCCCGCGTGAGGCTCTACACGCAGACCGGCGCGTCGTTCTACGGGAGCCTCTTCCCCGTCCCGGAGACGTACATGTCGGCCGACTCGCGCCTCTCGCCGCTCGGAAGCCTCCTCGGCGGCCTGACGGGGTCCTACCGGGTGAACGATGCGCTCTGGGTCAATCTCGGCGGCACCTACCAGATCCAGGAAGGGCGCGACCGGGTGACACCCGCGACCTCCACCCCCGGCGGCGTGGGGGACACGAAGGTCTCGGCCGCCGACATGACGACCCTCACCGTCACGGCCGGGTTGAGCTTCAAGTTCTGACCGCAGTGGACGCCCTCGCCCACTACGAAACGTGTTTTTCCCTGATGGGCGGACGCGCGGTCGTCGAGTTCGTCGATGCACGGGGGCGCGCGAACGCCGCGCGCATCGCCCGGCTCGCGGAGGGAGAGGCGCTCCGGATCGAGCGGAAGTTCTCGCGTTACCGCGACGGGAGCGTCCTCTCCGAGATCAACCGCAACGCCGGCCGGACGCCCGTGGCCGTCGACGAGGAGACGGACGCCCTCGTGGCGGCGGCCCTCGACCTCTCTGCGCGGACCGAAGGCCGGTTCGACCCGACGGTCGGCGTCCTGCGCGGCGCCTGGGACTTCCGGAGCGGCCGGGTCCCTTCGCGCGAAGAGGTCGACGCCCTCCGTCCCCTCGTCGACGCTTCCCTGGTCTCGCGACGGGACGGGACCGTCTTCCTCCGGAGAGAGGGGATGGAGCTGGACCTCGGCGGCATCGGGAAGGAGTACGCGGCCGACCGGGTCGCACGCATCCTTCTGGAGCAGGGAATCTGCGCCGCCGTCGTGAACTTCTCCGGCGACGTGCGGACCGTCGGGCGGCGGCTCGACCGCCACCCCTGGAAGATCGGGGTGCGCGACCCGCGCGACCCGCGCCGCATCCGGTTCTCCGTCCGCCCGATGGCCGGAGCCGGCGTCGCAACCTCCGGGGACTACGAGCGGAGCTTCGTGAAGGACGGAACGCGCTACCACCACATCCTCGATGCGAGGACCGGCTGGCCCGCGCGGGGCGTGGCGTCCGCCACCGTCGTCGCGGGATCGGCCGACACCGCCGGGCGCTTCGCGAGCGCGGCCTTCCTCCTCGGTGTGGAGAAGGGCCTCGCCCTCCTCGAGAGCACGAAGGGGCTGGAGGGGGCGCTCATCGCCGAGGACGGGGCGATCCACGCGACGCGCGGGATGAAGTACATGTCGGACCTGCCCGGCAGCGCCCTCCCCGACAGTCCGTACTTCTGAGCCTGGGTTGCGCGGTGGGCTGCCGGGCCGGCGCTCGGGAGCACCGGCCCGGCAGGTCTCAGCCGGGATTCAGCCCTGCTCGTCCGCCGAGGGGCCGTAGAGAGCCGGAACGGGAACGTCCTTCAGGCGAAGGTAGACGCAGAGCTGCGCCCGGTGGTGGATCAGGTGGTTCATCACGAAGCTCCTCACGACCGCGACGCGCGGCATCGTGAAGAGGGGCTCGCCGCTCGCGAGAAGAGACCAGCTCTCCAGGAACGCGGCGTCGCTGGCCGCCTCCAGAGCGGCCCGCGCCGCCGGGACCCCCTCGTCGAACATCGCGACGGCCTCCTTCACAGTAGCGGCTTTCGGAAACGAAGCCGGCACGCCGCCGGGACTGACGTCGAACGCGTCGTCCACGAGGGTCGAGGTCATCCACCCCGGGATGCTGGCGACGTGCCCGGCGAGCTCGCCCATCGAAAACGACTTCGCGTGGGGCCTCCAGGCGAAATCGGCCTCGGGGACCCGCTCGAGCACCTTGCGGGTGTTGGCCATCTCGAGGTCGAACTCCGGGAGAAGAGACGTGGCGATGCCGTTCGTTCGGCTGCTCATGGGGACCTCCTTCACGTGAGGCGCAAGTAAAGCGTAAGACCGGGCGCGACGCAAGCACTTTTTCGCCGCCGTCCCGCCGGGTCGGCCTGACCCGCCCAAGCCGAAGGGATAGCCTCTCCTACCATGGCTCGCATCACCGTCGTCGGGTCCGTCTCCATCGACGAGATCGTCGCGCTGCGTCAGCCGCTGCGCGCGGGGGCGCACCTCGACGGCCGCGAGCGGGGTCGCCGCGTGGGCGGCGGCGCGGCGAACACGGCGATCCCCCTCGCCTTCGCCGGGCATGCGGTGACCGTCGTCTCCGCCGTCGGCACCGACCCGGAAGGGAGCACGATCCTCGCGCGGCTCTCGGAGGCGGGAGTCGACACGGCCCAGGTGATGCGCCGCGCGGGCCCCAGCACGCGCTCTCTCGTCCTCGTCGAGCCCGACGGCGAACGGACGGTCGTGAACCTCCACCGCTGCCGCGAGGAGGGCCCGCCCCGGCGGCTCCGGACACTCCCGGCCGACGTGATCTACGTGAGGAGCCGCGAGATCGACCTCGCGTCGATCCTCGCCGCCCGGCTCGCCTCGGCCCTCGTCGTGGCGCACGTACCGCCGTACGGCCCGGGCGTCCGCCCCGCGCACGTCCTCGTCGCCTCCGCGGCGGACCTGCCGGACGAAGGGCGTCTCGCACCGTGGGAGACGGGACGGAGGGCGGCGGGCGAAACGCTGACCTGGATGGTCGTGACGCGCGGGGCCGGCGGAGCCGAGGCGCACGCGGCCGATCGCCGCTTCCACGTGCCGGCCCGGGACGTGGCCACCGTCGACAGCACGGGGGCCGGCGACGTCTTCGCCGCCGGGCTCGTCCATGCGCTCGCCAATGGAGCTTCGATGGAGACGGCGCTCGTGACGGCGGTGGCGTGGGGAACGACCGCGGCCGAGCTCGGCGGCATCCCGCCGCGGGAACGGATCCTCGAGCTGCTCTGAGGAGCCGTCCCGCTCACCCCTCCCGGACGCGCACCCTGCGGTAGCTCGCCCGGTGCAGGTCGCGGATCTCCACGCTGATCGCCCCGCGCCCTCCCGCCACGAGCGTCGGGAAGGCACGCTGGAGGACCTCGAGCACGGCCTCGGAGAGCGCCGCCTTCTCCTCGTCCGGGCGACCGTCGAGGATCGCGATGGAGAGAGCCACGAAGGCCCTGTCTTCCTCCCCGTCGGCGACGGCGAAGACGTCGTGCCTCACGGCGCGGCTCTTGATGTCTTTCCTCTCGAAGAGGGCCGAGGCCACGAGCGCGTCGTGCAGGTCGAGGAGGACGCGCCGGAAATCGGGGTGGTCGGGAACGTTGCCCGAGTACTCCAGGACGAGGTGCGGCATGCCGCGATTCTCCTCCCTCGGGAGAGGCGCCGCCGCTCCGGGGAGGAGCGGCGGCGATCGGGCGCGCTACTTCAGCGTGGACATGTCGATGACGAAGCGGTACTTCACGTCCGACTTCAGCATCCGCTCGTAGGCCTCGTTCACCTTCTGGACCGGGATGATCTCGATCTCGGCGGGCGTCTTCTTGGCGGCGCAGAAGTCGAGCATCTCCTGCGTTTCGGCGATGCCGCCGATGAGGGAGCCGGCGATGCTCTTGCGCCCGAAGATGAGGTTGAAGACGGCGGGAGACGGGTGCGGGAGCTCCGGCGCGCCGACGAGGCAGAGCGTGCCGTCGCGGCCGAGGAGCGAGGTGTAGGCGTCGAGGTTGTGCGGGGCCGCGACGGTGTCGAGGATGAAGTGGAAGCTCCCCGCGTGCGGCTTCATCGCGGCCTCGTCCTTCGAGAGGACGACCTCGTCGGCACCGAGCTTCTTCGCGTCCGCGGCCTTCCCGGCCGACGTCGTGAAGAGGACGACGTGCGCACCCATCGCGTGCGCGAGCTTGACGCCCATGTGGCCGAGGCCGCCGAGGCCGACGACGCCGACCTTCTTGCCGGGGCCGGCGCCCCAGTGGCGCAGCGGGGAGTAGGTCGTGATGCCGGCGCAGAGGAGCGGCGCGGCGCCCGCCGGGTCGAGACCGTCGGGAATGCGGAGGACGAAGGACTCGTCGACGACGACGACGTTCGTGTAGCCGCCGTACGTCATCCCGCCGAGGTGCGCGTCGGGGCTGTTGTAGGTGAAGATCGCCCCCTTGCGGCAGAACTGCTCCATGCCGTCCTTGCAGTCGGGGCAGGTGCGGCAGGAGTCGACCATGCAGCCGACGCCGGCGGTATCGCCGACCTTGAAGCCCTTCACCTCGGCGCCGACGGCCGAGACGCGGCCGACGATCTCGTGCCCCGGGATGCAGGGGTAGGTCGTCCCGTGCCACTCGTTGCGGACCGTGTGGAGGTCGGAGTGGCAGATGCCGCACCAGAGGATGTCGATCCTCACGTCCTTCGGACCGGGGTCGCGGCGGTTGATTTCGAGGCGGTCGAGGGGAGCGGTGGCGGCGGTGGCGCCGTAGCCGAGGGCCTTGATCATGGGTGGTCTCCTTGCGGCGCGATCGGCCGCGCCCTGCCCACAGCGTATACGACGCTCCCTGGGCTTTCGTAAAGCCCGGAACTCTCCCCGCCCGCCAGCGGGCACCGGCCCGCCCCCCCCTCTGCTAAGGTCGCCCCGTGCCGCCGCTCGTCGCCGCGCAGCGCCTCTCGAAGGCGTTCGGCGCCCGGACCCTCTTCTCCGCCCTCTCCTTCGGGATCGAGCGGGACGAGCGTATCGGCCTGATCGGGCCGAACGGCGCGGGGAAGTCGACGCTCCTTGCGGTCCTCGCCCAGGAGACGCCGCCCGACGACGGGACCGTCATCTTCCAGGGAGGCGTCTCCGTCGGCCTCGTCCCCCAGATCCCGAGCTTCGCCCAGGGCGCGACGGTGAGGTCCGTCGTCCTCGAGGGGGCTCAGGCCCACGTCTCTCACGGCGAGGACGTGGCGTGGGAAGCGGAGCTGAAGACCGACGAGGCGCTCGCGAAGCTCTCTCTGACGACGGGGGGGATCGGGCCCGACAGCCTCGTGGCGACGCTCTCGGGAGGCCAGAAGAAGCGCGTCGCCCTCGCGCGCGAGCTGGTGCGGCAGCCCGACCTCCTTCTCCTCGACGAACCGACGAACCACCTCGACGTGGAGAGCATCGTCTGGCTCGAGGAGCTGCTCGCGCGCGCCCCCTTCGCCACGGTGACGGTGACCCACGACCGGCTCTTCCTCACCCGCGTCGCGACGCGGATCCTCGAGCTCGACCGGCGCAACCCCGGCGGCCTCCTCTCGGTGCCCGGAGGCTTCGAGAAGTGGCTCGAGGCGAAGGAGTCGCTCCTCGCCGCCCAGGAAAGCCGCGAGTCGTCGCTCAGAAACGTCCTCCGGCGCGAGACGGAGTGGCTGAGGCGCGGCCCGAAGGCGCGGGCCACGAAGCAGAAGGCCCGCATCGAGCGCGCCGAGGCCCTCGGCGACGAGATCGAGACGATCGCCGAGCGGAACGTGGCGCGGACGGCGAAGATCGACTTCGCGGGCGCGGGCCGAGCCCCGAAACGTCTCCTCGTGGCCGAGGGGATCTCGAAGACCTACGGTGAACGGACGCTCTTCGCGGGCCTCGACCTCCTCCTCCGGCCGGGGAGCCGGATCGGCCTCATCGGCCCGAACGGCTGCGGCAAGTCGACGCTCCTGCGCGTCCTTCTCGGGTCCGAGCGGCCCGACACGGGAACCGTGACGCGGGCCGACGGCGTGTCGGTCGCCCTCTTCGAGCAGGGGCGCGATTCGCTCGACCCGGACGCGACGGTGAAGGAGACGGTCTGCCCCGACGGGGACCAGGTGGAGTACCGCGGGCGCTTCATCCACGTCCGCAGCTGGCTCGACCGCTTCCTCTTCTCGCCGGAGCAGGCGGAGATGAAGGTCTCGCGCCTGTCGGGCGGCGAGCAGAGCCGCCTCCTCGTGGCGCGGCTCATGCTGAGCCCCGCCCAGCTCCTCGTCCTGGACGAGCCGACGAACGACCTCGACCTCGCGACGCTGAACGTCCTCGAGGAGAGCCTTTCCGACTTCCCCGGCGCCCTGCTCCTCGTATCGCACGACCGCGCGTTCCTCGACCGCGCCACCGATTCGCTCCTCGCCTTCGACCCGGAAGGGGGCAGCGGCGTCACGACGCTCGTCGGCCTCGACCAGTGGGAACGGTGGCGGAGGGAGCGGCGCGAAGGCACGCAGGCCGCGGCGGTGGCGAAGGCGACGAAGGAACGCGACGCGAAACGGGAAGCCGCGACGGACGCGGCGGCTCCCGTGGAAAAGCCCGGCAAGCGCCGGCTCGGCTATCTCGAGCAGCGCGAGCTGGGGGGGATCGAGCCGAGGATCCTGACGGCCGAGGAGAAGCTCGAGGCGCTGAAGGTCGAGTGCCACCGGCCCGAGGTCGTCAGCGACGGTCCCCGGCTCGTCGCCCTCGCGCGGGAGATCGACGAAGCGCAGGCCGAGGTCGACCGGCTCTACGCGCGCTGGGCCGAGCTGTCCGGCTGACGGAGAATGACGCCGGGGCGGAAACCCCCGAGACCGGAAACCCTGCTCGGGACGCGTGCACGGAAAGGGGCTGATGAACCACATCTTCGAGGTCGTCAACAACCTCTTCGCCTTCTTCGTCCCGGTCTCGGACCTCCTGTGGGACTTCCCGAAGAACGTCACGGCGTGGGCGGCGATCCCGGTCCTCGGGCAGTTCTCGCTCGCGATGCTCATGCTCCTCGGGACGGGCGTCTGGTTCACGGTCCGGACGGGCGCGGTCCAGCTGCGGCGGTTCGGAGAGAGCGTGCGGATCGTCATGGACCGGAAGGCGTCGGAGACCGGCATCAGCCCCTTCGCCGCCTTCATGCTCAGCTCGGCGATGCGTGCCGGTCCCGGAAACATCATGGGCGTCACCGGCGCGGTGACCGTCGGGGGCCCGGGGGCGCTCTTCTGGATGTGGGTCGCGGGGGTCTTCGGCATGGCCACCGCCCTCGTCGAGGCGACGCTCGCGCAGCTCTTCAAGGAGAAGAAGGAGAGCGAGTTCCTCGGCGGCCTGCCGTTCTACGGCATGAAGGTCCTGGGGAACCGGCGATGGGTCGGTGTCACGCTCGCGACGCTCTTCATCACGTACGCCCTCCTGAACGTCCCGAGCCAGACGTTCCACCTCTTCACGGCGCTCGGCTCGGTCGCGAGCACGATCGCCGGGACGGCCTACGGCAGGACGTCCGCGGTCTACTACGCGATCGGCGCCGCCCTCGTCGTCTCGGTCGCCTCGCTCGTCCTCGGAGGCCTGAAGCGCGTCATCCGCTTCACGGATCTCTGCGTGCCGTTCATGGCGGTTCTCTACTGCGGGGTCGTTCTCATCCTCGTCGTCGTCAACTGGCGGGTCGTCCCGTACTTCTTCGGGTCGGTGTTCGCCGGGGCCTTCTCGCCGGAGGCCATCTTCGGAGGGAGCTTCGGCATCGCCCTCCAGCAGGGGATCAAGCGCGGGCTCATGGTGAACGAGGCGGGCCAGGGGACGATCACGATGGCCGCCGCCGCCGCCGACAACCGGCACCCGGTCGAACAGGGACTCGTCCAGTCGATGGGCGTCTTCTTCGACACGGTCGTCATCTGCTCGATGGCGGGCTTCGTGACGGTCATGGCCCGTCTCTGGATGGTCCCCGGGGTGTTCGACTGGGAGGCGACGAAGCACGACAAGCTCGTCGTCTTCATGTCCTCGGCCCGCCACCTCACCCCGGGCACCGGACTGGACGCGACGGTCCAGGGCCTGCTCTCCGTCAGCTATGCCCTGTTCGCGTTCACGACGCTGATCGGGATGATCGTCTTCGCCGAGATCAGCGCGAACATGATCTCGAGGAAGCCGCGCTTCATCATGGGCCTCCGCTCCGTCGGCGCCCTCTTCTTCGTGCCGTTCGGCGTCCTGACGGTCCTCGCCGACCTGCAGCTCGGCAACATCTGGTACGTCACCGACCTCGTGAACATCCTCGTCGCCTCCGCCAACGTCCCGATCATCCTGGTCGGAGGCAGGCACGTCTTCGCCGCGCTCCGGCACTACGAGAGAACCGGCGGAAAAGAGGGCTTCGTCTCGCAGAGAGACATCGGCCTCGAGACGCCGTACTGGACGGAGGTATCCCGATGATCCCCAATCCCTGGCGCGTCGCCCCGGCGCTCGCCCTCCAGACGCTCCTCCTGTCCGCGGCCGCCCCCGCGCCCGCCGCCAGGCCCGCGACGACCGCCGAGGCGATCGACGCGATGCTCGCGAAGGCAATTCCCCCCAGCGGACCCGGCGCCGTCGTCATCGCCGTGAAGGACGGCAAGACCGTCTTCCGGAAGGCCTACGGGATGGCGAACCTCGAGCTCGGGGTCCCGCTCGCGCCCGATTCCGTCCTCCGCCTCGGTTCGATCACGAAGCAGTTCACGGCGACCGCGGTCCTGATGCTCGCGGAGGAGGGGAAGCTCGCCCTCTCCGACCCGATCACGAAGTTCCTCCCGGACTACCCGACGCACGGGCACGTGATCACCGTGGAGCACCTCCTGAACCACACGTCGGGGATCCGGAGCTACACCGGCATCCCCGGCTACATGGGAACGAAGATCCAGGCGGACCTCACACCGGCCCAGCTCATCGACGCCTTCAAGTCCGAGCCGATGGACTTCGCGCCGGGAGAGCGCTGGGAGTACAACAACTCCGGCTACGTCCTCCTGGGCGCGGTGATCGAGAAGGCCTCGGGAACGACGTACGCCGAGTTCGTCGCGAAACGGATCTTCATGCCGCTCGGAATGAAGGCGACGGCCTACGGCGCCGAGGGTCCGATTCTCCCGAAGAGAGCCGCCGGCTACACGCGCGACGGCGAGACGGTCTTCAACGCCCGGTACCTGAGCATGTCCCAGCCCTACTCGGCGGGCGCGCTCGTCTCGACCGTCGACGACCTCGCCGCCTGGGACGCCGCCCTCTACACGGAGAAGCTCGTGAAGAAGGCGTCGCTCGAGAAGGCCTGGACGCCGGCCGTGACGCGCGACGGCAAGCCGACGCACTACGGATACGGATGGGGCATCTCGACCCTGCGGGGCGCCCGCGCCATCGCGCACGGGGGAGGGATCTTCGGCTTCTCGACGTACGGCATACGGCTCCCGGACGAGAAGGTCTACGTCGCCGTCCTCGCCAACAGCGACAGCCCGAAGGCCGACCCGGGAATGCTCGGAAAGAAGATCGCCGCCCTCCTCATCGGCAAGCCGTTCCCGGAGCAGGCCCCCGTCGCGGTCGCCCCGGGGGTCCTGGCGCGCTGGACGGGCGTCTACCGCTTCGACCCGCAGACGACACGGACGGTGACCGTCGAGGGGGGGAAGATCTACTCGCAGCGCTCGGGCGGGCCGCGTCTCGAGGTGAAACCGTCGTCGGAGACCGAATTCTTCTACGAGGGCTCGCTCACGCGCCTGCAGTTCGTCGCGGGTCCCGACGGCAGGGCGAAGGAGGTCCTCTTCTTCCCCGATGGGGCCGACGGGCCCGAGCGTGGCGTCCGGGAGGGGGACGTCCCGTCCGCCCCGGCGGAGGTGAAGGTCGACCCCGCGCTCTACGACCTCTACGCCGGGGAGTACGAGCTCGCGCCGGGGTTCGTCCTGACCGTCCGGCGCGACGGAGCCCGGCTCCTGACGCAGGCCACCGGCCAGCAGGAGTTCGAGGTCTTCCCGGCGTCCGAAACGGAGTTCTTCCTGAAGGTCGTCGACGCGAGGATCACGTTCGTGAAGGGAGCCGACGGCAAGGTGAACGAGCTGGTCCTCCGGCAGGGCGGGCGCGAGATGCCCGCGAAGCGAAGGAAGTGACGGGCTCCTACTCCTTCGCCGCGAGGGCGACGTCGAGCAGCTTGTTCTCGAGGACCTGCGACGAGGCGGGCGACTCGAGCCGAAGGTAGTGCTCGGCGGCGCCGACGAGCGCCGCCTGCGGGACGAGGCCGATGATCTCGGAGCCGACGACCGGGACGCCGAAGCGCTCGGCCTCGGATCGCACCGTCTCGAAGACGCGGTGAAGGGGCGTCTTCTCGGTGTTGGTCATGTTGATCGAGACCTGGACGATGCCGCGGGCTTCCAGCTTGACCCCCATGGCCTTCACGAACCGGTATCCCCCGGAGAGGTGGCGGATCGACTTCGCGATCCGGTCCGCGATCGAGAGGTCCGCCGTTCCGAGGTTGATGTTGTAGGCGACGAGGGGGGAGCGCGCCCCGACGACCGTCGCCCCCCCGGTCGGGTGCGGCGCGTCCGGACCGAAGTCGGGCTTCCACTCGGGGCTCTTCATCTTTTCGGCGAGGCCCTCGAACTCCCCCTTGCGGACCGTAGCCAGGTTGCGGCGCGCCTCGCTCGTGGCGGCGTCCTCGTAGAGGTAGATCGGCAGGCCGTGCTTCCCGGCGAGCCGGGCGCCGAGCTCCTTGGCGAGAGCGACGCAGTCGGCGGCGGTTGCGCCACGGATCGGAACGAACGGGATGACGTCCACGGCCCCGAGCCGCGGGTGTGCCCCCTCGTGCTTCGTCAGGTCGACGTGGAGGAGCGCCTCGGCGACCATCGCTTCCATTGCCCGGACGAGGGCCGGTCCGTCCCCGAGGAACGTCAGGACGGAGCGGTTGTGGTCGGCATCGGACGTCCAGTCGAGAAGGAGGACCCCCGGGCCCGCCGAAACGGCGGCGTTTCGGATGGCCGCGACCACCTCCGGGCGGCGCCCTTCGCTGACGTTCGGGATACATTCGATCAGAGTCGTCATCGGACACCCTCCCCGCATCGGGATCGGGGATCTTATCGCGGGGAGCGCGCGGCGCTTGCCGCCGGAATGACGGCTTGTTACGCTGAGTTCGAGAGGTTCCCATGCCCGAGCCCGTTTCCTACCAGGGGAGTCCCTCCCTCTCCGCCGAGGCCCGCGAGAAGGTTCTCCAGACGTTCCGTCACACGCTCGACATGGCGCGGACGGGCCGGAACGAGGACGCGCTGCTGGGTTGCGACTTCATCCTGAAGATGGACCCGCGGTTCGCACCCGCCCGGCGCCTCCTGGCGTCCCTTCGAGGCATCGCCGGGGGAACCGTCATCGACCTCGCGGATTTCGACGCCTTCGGCTCCGCGCCGGCGCCGGCGCGTGCGCCTGCAGCGCCCGCCCCGACGGCGATACCGGCCACCGGTCCCGCGACGCCGGCCGCCGGCTGGGCCGTCCCCGCGGCTCCTCCTCCAGCCCCCGATCCGTTCGGGTCCAGCGGCTCTGGCCTCGACGACCTCGGTTTCGAGGATCTCGGCCCCAACCCATTCGCGCCGGCGGCACCGGCCGCACCCGCCGCCCCGCCCCCCGCGGAGGCTGCGCCGTTCTCCTCCCCCTCTTTCGGTTTCGACGCTCAGGGAGCCGACTCCTTCGGCGGGTCCGCTCCAGAGCTCTCGTTCTCCGAGGCGCCCACCTCCGCAGGCGACCCTTTTGATTCGCCCACCCCTCCAGCGGACGCGTTCTCCCTTTCGGGCTCCCTGTCGGGCTCCCCGTCCGAGCCCTTCGCCTCCCTGGCGCCTCCCGCCGACCCCTTTGCGTCAGCCTCGCCCCCCTCTTTCACCGACCAGTCGCCCGCTCCGGGCCCGGTCGCCTCCGTAGACCCGCGGATCTCCCAGTTCCTCCGGCAGGGGGACGACGCTGCGGCCCGGGGCCACCTGCAGGAGGCCATCGACCTCTGGAGCCGCGTCTTCCTGATCGACCTCTCGAACGAAGAGGCGTCCCGGCGCATCGACGCGGCCCGCGAGAAGCAGAGCGAGGCCGCTCGCCAGCTCGACGTCCTCCTCAGCGAGGGCGTTCAGCGCTACGAGGCAGGAGACCTCCCGGCGGCGCGCGACGCCTTCCTCAAGGTACTGACCCTCTCGGAGTCGGACGCAACGGCGCGGAACTACCTCAACCAGATCGACGCCGTCCTCGACGTGCCCTCCGCGAGCTCGTCCCTGTCTCCCGAGACGTCCCTCTCCGACACGCCGTACATGGGCGACGAGCTCGAGTCGCCCGTCCGGCCGTCCTTCGCAGACGACCTCCCGCTTCTCGGGGAGCCTGGCGCGGACGCTGGCCGCTCGGCAGCCGGGACCGGCGCGAGCCGGCGCGAAGGCGCCACTCCGGCCCGCGCCGGCGGAATCGACGGACGGGTCCTGATCGGACTGGCGGCGCTGGTGCTCGTCGGCGTCGCCGTGGCCGCGTGGTTCGTGTTCAAGCCGAAGGCCGACGCCCCGGCCTCCGGCACCGTCGAGGCGCCCGTCTCGCCGGCCCCGGCCCAGCAGGACCCGCTCGAGAAGGCGCAGGCCCTGTTCAAGCAGGGGAAGGTCGACGAGGCCCTCGGCATCCTGACGGCGATACCGTCCAGCGACCCGCGCCACGACCAGGCACTCGTCCTGCTCGACCAGTTCAAGTCGTCGGCCGAGCCGCGTCCGGCGACCGGCGCCGCCGTGAGCGACGCCCAGGTCGACGAGGCCAGGGTGGCGGGCCTCGCCAGCCTTTCCTCCGGCCGTTACATCGACGCCGTGAAGGCCCTCGACCTCGTGGTCAAGGCCCGGCCCGACGACACCGAGGCGAGCCAGGCGCTCGCGCGCGCCCGCGATTCGGTCTCGGCCCTGGGCTCGGCGATCCGTTCCTACAACGAGCAGGACTACGAGAGCGCCCTCCGGCTCCTCTGGGACCTGCGCAAGCAGGACCCGAAGAACCAGGACGTGGAGGAGTACCTCTTCAAGAGCTATTTCAACGACGGGATCCTGAACCTGCAATCGGGGGGCACGAAGAAGGCCGCAGAGGCTTTCCGCGAGGCGGCCGCTCTTCGTCCGGATGACGTGGAGACCCAGAGGCACCTGAAGTTCTCGCGGCGGTACGCAGGGGGAACCGACGACCTGCTCGCGCGCATCTACGTCAAGCACGCCTCCCCACGGCCGTGAGCGTGGGTCGATGAGCGAGAAAGGCCACGACCCGCTCGCCGAGCACCCGCTCGGAGGTGAGCCCTCTCCCCAGGCCAAGGGCCGAGGGAAGACGCTGAGCCTCTTCCCCGACGTCTCCGAGGCGCCGCTCTCGCCCTCCCCGGTATCAGCCGGCTCCGACCCGCAGCCGACGTCTCCGCCATCCGCGTCGTTGGCCGCCGCGGACGTCGACGAGCCCGGGGAGATCGTGGACGAGCCGGACGCCGAGGTGTCCGTCGCGTTCGCACGGCGTTTCGCCGCCGGTCTCGCCGACGTCGTCATCCTCGCCCTCTTCGGCGCCCTCGAGCTGGCCGCGGGAGCGATTCTCCTCGAGCTGCGGTTCCCTCCCGCCGCGCTTCTCGGCCTCGGCGCGTTCCTTTTCCTGGCCGCGCTCGTCCTCCTCGTCCTCGTGCCGTTCGTCTGGGGCGCCACTCCCGGAATGGCGCTCGCCGACCTTCGCGTTGCGGCCGCCGACGGCGGATCGCCGACCCTCGCGGCCGCGTCTCTCCGTTTCGTGGGAGCCCTGTTGACGGGAGCGCTCGCGGGCGTTCCCCTCCTCGTGGCCGCCTTCGACCGGAGGGGACGGACCCTGTCCGACCTCGTTTCCGGCACCACCCTGGTCCCGGCCCGCTGAGCCGGCGGAGAGTGGGCGTTACCATCCGCCCGATGCGGCTCGCCCTCGGCCAGATGAACGCCACGATCGGCGACTTCGCTGGTAACGCCGCGAAGATCGAGAACCTCTGGCGGGAGGCCGAGGCCGCCCGGGCAGATCTCCTCCTCGTCCCGGAGATGGCGCTCTGCGGCTACCCGGCGAGAGACCTTCTCGACCGCCCCTCGTTCCAGGCCGAGGCGGCCCGCGTCCTCGGCGAGCTCGCGCGACGCGCCGGGAAGACCGCCCTGCTCGCCGGGACGTTCCTCCCGAATCCCTCCAGGACCGGAAAGCCCCTCTTCAACGCGGCGGTCCTCCTGCGCAACGGGCGCGTCGCCGCCGTCGCGAGGAAGTGCCTCCTCCCCGCCTACGACGTCTTCGACGAAGTCCGGCACTTCGAACCGGCCGAGACCCCGACCCTCGTCCGGCTCGCCGGCCGGAGGATCGGCCTGACGATCTGCGAGGACCTCTGGAACGACAAGGACTTCTTCCGCCAGCGCCGCCTGTATCGCGACGATCCCGGGGAGACGCTCCTCGCGCGCGGGGCCGACCTGATCGTCAACGTCTCGGCCTCTCCTTTCTCCGAGGGAAAGCCCCGGCTGCGGCGGCGGATGCTCTCGCGGCTCGCCCGCGACGGCGGCGTCCCCGTCGCCTACGTGAACCTCGTCGGCGGCAACGACGAGCTCGTCTTCGACGGCGGGTCGATGGCGCTCGACGGGCGGGGACGCGTCCGGGCCCGGGCCGCTCTCTTCGAGGAGGACTTCGTCGTCGTCGACCTCGACGAGAGCAACGTCGCGCCGGTCACCGGCTCGGAACCGGCGGACCTTCCCGACGACGCCGAAGACGAGCCGCTCGAGTCCCTCCGCCGCGCCCTCGTCCTCGGCATCCGCGACTACGCCCGAAAGTGCGGGTTCCGGACCGCCGTCGTCGGCCTCTCGGGTGGCATCGACTCGGCGCTCGTCGGCGCGCTCGCCGTGGACGCCCTCGGCGCGGACAACGTCACCGGGCTCGCCCTCCCGTCGCGCTACTCCTCGGAGGGCTCCGTCACCGACGCGCGGGCGCTCGCCCGGGCCCTCGGCATCCGCCTCGAGGTCGTACCGATCGAGCCGCTCGTCGCCGCCGCAAAGGCTGCGCTCGCCCCTCTCTTCGCCGGACGCCCGGAGGACGTGACCGAGGAGAACATCCAGGCCCGCATCCGCGGGATGCTCCTGATGGCCTTCTCGAACAAGCTCGGGCCTCTCCTTCTGACGACGGGGAACAAGAGCGAGCTGGCCGTCGGCTACTGCACCCTCTACGGCGACATGGCCGGCGGGCTCGCGCCGATCTCCGACCTTCCGAAGATGCGCGTCTACGCGCTCTCCCGGCATCTGAACCGCCGGGCCGGGCGCGAAGTCATCCCGGCGTCGACGCTCGACAAGGCCCCTTCCGCCGAGCTGCGGCCCGGACAGACCGACCAGGATTCGCTCCCACCCTACGAGCTCCTCGATCGCGTACTCGAGGGCCTCGTGGAGAGGAACCGGACCCCTGCCGCAGTCGCCCGGGAGACGGGAGCGCCCGAGGCCCTCGCCGCCGGAATCGCGCGGCAGATCGACCGGGCCGAGTACAAGCGGCAGCAGGCCGCTCCCGGGCTGAAAGTTTCGACGAAGGCGTTCGGGAGCGGCCGCCGCATCCCGATCGCGCAGGTCTCGAAGGCGTGAGCGACACGGGAGCGCTGGAAGGTCCGCGGTACCCGTGGAAGGAGATCCCGGGCTCGTCCCACGACGTCCTTCTCTCGAGGATCAACGCGCTCGGAGAAGGCCTCGCCGTGCTCGACGTGGGCTTCGGAGCGGGACATCTCGCACGGAGGATTCGTTCCCGCTGCCGCTACCTCGCCGGAATCGAGCTGGATCCCGACGCCGCCAGGGAAGGGGCCGGCTTCTTCGACGAACCCGTCGTCGACGACGTCGTCTCCGGTCTCGGCGGGCCCTGGAGGGAGCCCTTCGACGTCGTCGTCGCGGGAGACATCCTGGAGCACCTTCCCGAGCCGGGGCTCGCGCTCGCACGCTTCCGTCCACTCCTCAAGCCCGGGGGGCTCCTCCTCGTGTCGCTTCCGAACGTCGCGAACGTCACCGTCCGGTTCGGGCTCCTCTTCGGACGGTTTCCGCTTTCGGACCGCGGCATCCTCGACCGGACCCACCTGCGCTTCTTCACCCGCCGGACCGGCCGGGAGCTCCTCGAGCGGCACGGCTTCGCCGTTATCGGAGAGACTCCGACAGCGATGCCATTCGAGCTGGCCCTGCCCGCGCTCGGCAGACCCCCGCTCGCCGGTCCGGCCCGGACCGCCGCGAGGCTCCTCGCGGCCGCCTGGCCGGGGATGTTCGGATACCAGATCGTCTACGAAGCGAGGCTCGCCGTGATGACGTTCCCGGCCCTCTCTCTCGTCATTCCCGCCTACAACGAGGAGAAGCGGCTTCCCGTCGCCCTCGCGCGGATCGCCGACTGGCTCGGGTCCCGTACGCCGGCTCTGCCGTCCGAGGTCATCGTCGTCGACGACGGCTCCTCGGACCGGACGGCCGCGACGGCAGAAAAGACCGCAGCCGGCCTCGGACTCACCTTCCGCGTGATCCGCCTGCCCCAGAACCGCGGAAAGGGGGCCGCCGTCCGGGCCGGCGTTCTCGCGGCCTCAGGCGAGCACGTCCTCGTGACCGACGCCGACCTTTCGACGCCCATCGAGGAGGTCGACAAGCTCCTGGCGGCGGGCGCGCCGGTGGCCATCGGCTCCCGGGGCGTCGACGCGACCCTCGTGAAGGAACGGCAGTCGCTCTTCCGGGTTGCGAGCGGAAAGCTCTTCAACCTCCTCGTCCGGCTCCTCGTCGTCTCCGGCATCCGCGATACCCAGTGCGGCTTCAAGCTCTTCAGCCGGGACGCGGCCGGGGAAGTCTTCTCGCGCGCCACCGTCGATCGATTCGCGTTCGACGTCGAGGCGCTCCTGCTCGCAAGACGCCTCGGCTACCGGATCGCGGAGGTCCCGGTCCTCTGGTTCAACTCCCCGGACACCCGCGTCGGTCTCGGCGGAGGGCTGGAGGCGTTCGCCGCCCTCTTCCGGATCCGCTGGCGCGTCTCCCGGACGATGCGCGCGAGGCCGGCCCCTCCGCAGGGCTGAACCCACCTCGCACGTCCGGCGTGCAGCGCACTCCCCTTCCGGCTCGTCTCCCGATACGATCTCCGGCCGACACCGGAGGTGCAGCATGAAGCCGAAAGTCGGAGTTCTCCTCTCGGGCTGCGGCGTCTACGACGGCGCCGAGATCCACGAGTCGGTCCTGACGCTCCTGGCCCTCGACCGGGCCGGGGCCGAGGCCGTCTGCCTCGCCCCCGACATCGCGCAGAAGCACGTCGTGAACCACTTGACGGGGCAGCCCGCCGAGGGGGAAACGCGGAACGTCCTCGTCGAGGCCGCGCGGATCGCACGCGGAAAGGTGAAGAGCCTCTCCGGCTTCGACCCTTCGATGCTCGACGCCCTCCTCCTGCCCGGGGGCTTCGGCGCCGCCAAGAACCTCTGTGACTTCGCGTTCCGCGGGGCCGACTGCGAGGTCCACCCCGAGGTCGCGCGTGTCGTGGGGGCCGTCCACGGCGCGGGCAAGCCCATCGGCGCCCTCTGCATCGCCCCGGTCCTGCTGGCCAGGCTCCTCGGCAGCGGGAAGCCGAAGCTGACGATCGGGACTGACTCCGGAACGGCCAGGGCGATCGGAAAGATGGGGGGAGAGCACGTCTCCTGCGGCGGCGGCCAGGCCGTCGTCGACGAGGAGAACCTCCTCGTCACGACCCCGGCCTACATGCTCGACAGCCCGATCTCCGAGGTGTCGGCCGGCATCGAGAAGCTCGTCACCGAGCTCCTCCGGATGGCCCGGGGCTGAGACTCTCGCGCCGAAGCCCGGACATCCGGGCCGCCCCCCCCCCCCCCCCCCCGTGAAATCGTGTATTGTTGACAACAATACACGATTTCACGCCTGGCACGAAACCTCCGAAACCTAAGAAACCTCGGATTCTCGTTGACGGCTCACGGAAAACGGAACTGACCCCGCGTTTCGCGTTTCGCGTTTTGCGTTACGCGTTACGCGTTACGCGGGTGTTCCCGGGTTTCCCGAGAACGCTAGTAGATCGGGAACGCGGCCGTCAGCTCCTTGACCTTCGCCTTGACGGCGGCCTTCGCCGCGTCGTCCTCGGGCGCGGCGAGGACCTCGCCGATCCAGGCTGCGATCGTCTTCATTTCGGCCAGACCCATGCCGCGCGTCGTGACGGCGGGGGTCCCGAGGCGCAGTCCCGACGTGACCATCGGCGGGTTCGGGTCGAACGGGATGGCGTTCTTGTTGACGGTGATCCCGGCGTGGTCGAGCGCCTTCTCCGCCACCTTGCCCGTCAGCTTCTTCGGGCCGAGGTCGACGAGGAAGAGGTGGTTGTCGGTCCCGCCGGAGACGATCCGGAAGCCCTGGCCGGCGACGGCGGCCGCGAAGGCCTTCGCGTTCTCGAGGACCGCCTGCTGGTAGGTCGTGAACTCGGGCGAGAGCGCCTCGAGGAACGACACGGCCTTGGCGGCGATGACGTGCTCGAGCGGCCCGCCCTGCAGGCCCGGGAAGACCGCCTTGTCGATCTCCTTGGCCCATTCGGGCGTGCAGAGGACGAGGCCTCCGCGAGGCCCGCGGAGGGTCTTGTGGGTCGTCGTCGTGACGAAGTGGGCGTGGCCGACGGGCGAGGGGTGGAGGCCCGTCGCGACGAGGCCCGCGATGTGGGCCATGTCGACCATCAGGAGCGCGCCGACGGAGTCGGCGACCTGCCGGAACCGCGGAAAGTCGAGGATGCGCGGGTAGGCCGAGGCGCCCGCGATGATGAGCTTCGGCTTCTCGGCCTCGGCGATCCGGGCGAGCTCGTCGTAGTCGATCGTCTCGGTATCCCGCGTCACGCCGTAGGAGACGACGCGATACAGCTTGCCCGAGATCGAGAGCGGGTGGCCGTGGGTGAGGTGCCCGCCGTGGGCGAGCGACATCCCGAGAATCGTGTCGCCCGGCTTCAGGCACGCGAGGTAGACGGCGGTGTTCGCCTGCGAGCCCGAGTGCGGCTGGACGTTCGCGTGGAGCGCGTCGGGGCTCTCCGGCGAGAAGAGCTTCTTGGCGCGCGCGATCGCGAGCGACTCGGCGACGTCGACGTTCTCGCAGCCGCCGTAGTAGCGGCGTCCCGGGTAGCCCTCGGCGTACTTGTTCGTCAGGACCGAGCCCGTCGCCTCGAGGACGGCGCGGGAGGCGTAGTTCTCCGAGGCGATCAGCTCGAGGCCGTCGCGCTGGCGGGCGAACTCGGCGTCGACGGCGGCGGCGATCTCCGGGTCGACCGCTGAGAGGGAACGCCCCATCAGGCGGGGGCTCGGGGTGAGAGTCGTCGTCATCGGTGGTCTCCTTCGGCGCGCGGCGGGGCGTCGTCGAGCTTGTCGACGCGCTTCTGGTGGCGCCCGCCGGCGAACGGTGTCGTGAGGAAGGTGTCGAGGATCGCCATCGCGAGGGGGATGGCGGTGATGCGCGCGCCCAGGGCGAGGACGTTCGCATCGTTGTGCTCGCGCATGAGCTGCGCCGAGTAGAGGTCGGTCGCCACGCCCGCCCGCGCGCCCCGCACCCGGTTGACGGCGATCGAGATGCCGATGCCGGTGCCGCACACGACGACGCCGCGCTCCGCCTGCCCTGCCGAGACGGCGCGGCCGACGGCGAAGCCGAAGTCGGGGTAGTCGACGGAGACGGTGGAGAGGGTGCCGAGATCGACGACCTCGTGCCCGAGCTCGCCCGCGCGGCGGGCGAGGAGCTCCTTCAGCTCGAAGCCCGCGTGGTCGGCGCCGAAGGCGATGCGCATCGGCGAATCCTAACCCGCCGGCGTCCCCGCGGGTCGCCGCGGGTAGGGGGCAAAGAGGGCGTCGTACTCGCCGAGGGCGTAGCTGTCGGTCATCCCGGCGATGTGATCGGCAATGCAACGCAGGACGGCGGGCTCCTCGCGCCAGCGGCCGGCGATCACGGCTTCCACCTTCTTCAGGGGGATCTCCCTGAGGAACGGGAGGCCCGAGAGCTCGGCCACGCGCGCGAGGACGGCGTCGGGGAGGAGGCGGGGGTTCTTCGCGTAGGCGTCGAAGAGGCGGTTCACGACGAGCTGCGCCCGCGAGTCGTGCTGGGAGACCGCCTGGCTGTGGATGATGTGGCGGTAGACGAACTCCTTCAGCTCGAGGTACCGCTTCTCCCCGTCGCGCGAGGGGGCGACGAGGGAGCCGGGGAGCTTCCGCCTGTGGGCGGCGAACTCCGCCGGCGTCGTCACTTTCTGCGCGGTGAGCCATTTCTCGATCGCCCCGCGCGAGGCGACGATGAGGTCGGTGACGAGGTGGTGGATCAGGCCCCGGATGAGAAGCGCCTTCTGGACCGCCGGGTCGGAGGCGTCCCGCCAGCGGGCGCCGAGCCCCGCCACGATCTCCCGCGCGAGCGGGATCTCCTCCGCCTTGCCGATGCCGACGAGGCCGAGGCCGTCCTCGAGGTCGTGCGCCTGCTGGGCGATCTCGTCGGCCCAGCCGACGGCCTGCCCTTCCAGGTGGCAGCCCGAGCCGAGATGCAGACCCTCGGGATCGAGGACCGGAAACGGGAAATCGCGCTTCCAGGTCGTGTGCTTGAGGATCCCCTCGCGCGTCTCGTCCGTCAGGTTGAGGCCCGGCTCCTCGTACCGCTTCTCCAGGAGGTCGACGACGCGGACCGACTGGTAGTTGTGCTTGAAGGCGCCGACGCCCGCGACGGCCTTCGGCGAGAGCGCCACGGCCGGCTCTCCGCCCGTCAGGATCCGGTTCAGCGCCTTCTCCCCGGAATGGCCGAACGGGGTGTGACCGAGGTCGTGCGCGAGGGCGCACGCCTCGGCGAGGTCCTCGTTCAGGCCGAGAGTCCGGGCGACCGTCCTCGCCACCTGCGTCACCTCGAGGGTGTGCGTCAGGCGCGTCCGGTAGTGGTCCCCCTCGAACGGGATGAAGACCTGGGTCTTGTGCTTGAGCCGGCGGAAGGCCTTGGAGTGGACGATCCGGTCCCGGTCGCGCTGGAACTCGGTCCTGTAGTCGCTTCCGTCGGCCTCGGGTGCGTTCCGGCGGCGGCGGGCCGAGGAGGCGGCACGCGAGGCGTAGATCGCGAGCCGCGCGTCCTCGAACGCCTCCAGCTCCCCTTTCGTGTACGCGACGGCCCCCCCGGGCTTGCCTGCGGCCATCCGATCCTCCGGGCGCCCCTCCGCCTCAGGGCTCCCGGGGCTCGACGAGCGCCAGGGCCTCGCCGGCGAGGACGAGCGACCCGGCAACGAGTATAGGGGCGTCTCCCCCGCCGCCCTCGAGGCCCGCCAGGGCGTCCGCGAGCGAGGCGGCGCGGGGAAGCTCCGGCTGCCCGAGGCGGGCCGCGAGGGCGTCCGGCGGGATCGCGCGGGGCGAGGCGGGCGCGACGAGGACGACCCGGCGTGCACGCGCGGCCAGCGGCGCGAACATCTCCCCGAAGGCCTTGTCGCCGAGAACGCCGAAGACGAGGTCGATCCGCCCCGCGAGGCCGGCAACGTCGAGGTGGGCGGCGAGAGCGGCGGCTCCCGCCGGGTTGTGGGCGCCGTCGACCAGGAGCGGGCGAAGCCCCGGGCGAAGGATGGTCTGGAGCCGCCCCGGCCAGCGGATCGCGGCGATGCCGCGTCGGACGGTGGCGTCGTCGAGCGGCGCGAACGCCCGCGCCGCGGCGACGGCCAGGGCGAGGTTCGAGCGCTGGTGTGCGCCGGCGAGCGGCGACACGTCGTCCCACGCGCGCGACGGAGGGATCTCGAGGAGTCGCGCGCCCATCCGACCCGCCTCGACGCGGAGGATGGCGAGCCCCTCGCCCGCCGCCGCCGTGAGCGCCGGCTGGCCCCGTCGGAAGATCCCCGCCTTTTCGCGCGCCACGTCCGCGAGCGACGGGCCGAGCGTCTCGAGGTGGTCCTCCGCGACGTTCGTGACGACGGACACCTCGGGGTCGAGGACGTTCGTGGCGTCGAGCCGCCCGCCGATCCCCACCTCGACGACGGCCACCGAGACGCGGGCGCGCCGGAAGAGCTCGCACGCGGCAACGACGAGCGCCTCGAAATAGGTGGGCCTGAGGCCGCCCTCGCCCGACACCGAGGCCACGAGCCGGAGGGCCGCGTCGAGCTGGGCGTCGGTGACGTCGCGGCCGCAGAGGCGAACCCGTTCGTTCACGTGGACGAGGTGCGGCGAGGTCGTCATGCCGACGCGCAGTCCCGCCGCCTCGAGAATCGACGCGGCGGCTGCCGCCGTGGACCCCTTGCCGTTCGTCCCGCCGACGAGGAGGGTCCTGAACGACGCCTGCGGGTTCCCGAGCGCCGCCAGAAGGGCCCGCGTGCGGGCGAGGCCGGGCCGGATCATCTGCGGCCCGAGGGCGTCGAGCCAGCGACGGCCGGGCCCGGGGCTCACGCGGCCAGGAGCCGGAGAACGTTCGCGAGCGCCGCCTTCAGCTCCTTGCGTGGGACGACGACGTCGATGAAGCCGTGGTCGAGGAGGAACTCCGCGCGCTGGAAGCCTTCCGGGAGGGTCTGGCGGATCGTCTGCTCGATGACGCGCGGACCGGCGAAACCGATCAGCGCCTTCGGCTCGGCGAACGTCACGTCGCCGAGCATCGCGAAGGAGGCGGTGACGCCGCCCGTCGTCGGATCGGTCAGGACCGTGACGTAGGGGACACGCGCCTCGGCGAGGCGGCCGAGGGCCGCCGAGACCTTCGCCATCTGCATGAGAGAGAGAATCCCCTCCTGCATCCGCGCTCCACCCGAGGCGGTGACGACGACGAGAGGGACCTTCTCCGTGCGCGCCCGTTCGGCCATGCGCGTCAGCACCTCGCCGACCACCGAGCCCATCGACCCTCCCATGAAGGCGTAGTCGAGGGCTGCCACCAGGACTCTCGATCCCTCGAGCTTCCCCTCGCCGGCCGCGATGGCATCGGGCCGGCCCGCCGACGCCTCGTAGCTGCGAAGGCGATCGCGGTAGCGCTTCGTGTCCCGGAAGCGGAGAGGGTCGGTCGCCCGGAGGTCCCCGAAGAGGGGCTGGAACACCCCGTCGTCGAAGAGGAGCTTCAGCCGCTCCTCGACCAGGAGGCGGAAGTGGAACCCGCACTTCGGGCAGACGCGCTGGTTCCGCTCGACCTCCTTGGCGTACAGGGTCTCGCGGCAGCCGTCGCACTTGAGGAAGAGCCCCTCGCCGAGCGAGGTCGCCTTCCCCATGTCCCGCAGGGCGCGGGGTGCCTTGTCCTTCCGGAACCAGAGTGCCATGGGGCGGCGATCTTACCCTCTCCCGGCAGGGAGGCCGCCCGGCGGGGTTCCGAGCGTCACGAGGGGCGTGCCGTCGGCGAGCGGCGTGACGCAGGCCGGGACGCCGAAGAGCTGCGAGAGCGAGTTTTCCGTGACGCTCTCGCGAACCGGGCCCGAGGCGAGGACCGTGCCTCGCGCCAGGAGGACGGCGTCGTCGGCCGCCCGGGCGGCGAGATCGACCTCGTGGGTCGAGAAGACGCACGTGACTCCCGTCGCGGCCCGGCGCCTGAGGACGTCGAGGACGAGGAAGCGGTGGCGCGGGTCGAGGCTCGCCGTCGGTTCGTCGAGGAGGAGGACGCGCGGCTCCCCCGCCAGGACGCGGGCGAGGTAGACCCGCTGCCGTTCGCCTCCGGAGAGGCTCCGCACGTCGCGCTCCTCGAGTCCCGCGGCGTCGACCTCCTGAAGCGCCGCCCGGGCGACGTCGACGTCCGCTCGGCCGGGCGTGGAAAACGGACCGAGGAAGGGGGTGCGTCCGAGCAGGACGACGTCGAGCGCGGTCGCCGGAAAGAACGGCTCGAACCCCTGCGGAAGGTACCCGATGGCGCGGGCCGCCGTCCGGCGGAGGACGCTTCCCAGCGGCACCCCATCGAGGAGAACCTCGCCGCGGGTGGGGACGAGGAGGCCCGCGAGGACCTTCAGGAGCGTCGACTTTCCCGAGCCGTTCTCACCCAGGAGCGCGACGAGGCGCCCTGCGCCGAACGCGAGCGTGACGCCGCAGAGGACGTCGAGCCCCCGGGCGTATCCGGCGAAGGCGCCCGAAAGGGCGAGGGGCGTCAGGCCCGCCTCCTGAGGAGGACGAGGAACGCCGGCGCGCCGAGGAGCGCGGTCACCGCGCCGATCGAGATCTCGTTCGGGGCGAAGAGCGTCCGCGCGAGGAGGTCGGAGGCCACGAGGAGTATTCCGCCTCCCAGGAAGGAGCCGAGAAGGAGCGCCCTGTGGCCCCGCGTCAGGCGCCTCACGAGGTGGGGGACGAGGAGGCCGACGAATCCGATGATTCCCGCGTGCGCGACGGCCGCCGCCGCCAGGAGGGAGGCGGCGACGTAGGCGACCCGTTTGGCCCGCTCCACCGGGACACCGAGCGTGAAGGCGGTCTCCTCGCCGAGGGTCAGCGCGTCGAAGGCGCGCGCGAGCGGGAGCAGGACGGCGAGGCCGATCGCGGCGTACGCGGCGAGGGAGAGCACGGCGTCTCCCGTGGCGCCGGAGAGCGAGCCGAGCATCCAGAACACGAAGCCGCGCGCGCCGGCCGCGTCGCTGAAGGAGAGAAGGAAGAGGAGGATCGCCGAGGCGAGAGCGTTCACGACGACGCCCGACAGGAGAAGTCGCCCGCGGTCGAGCCTGCCACCCACCGACGCGCCGAGACCGACGAGGAGGACGGCACCGAGCGCGCCCGCGAGAGATGCGATCGGGAGCGCGAACGAGCCGAGAAGACCGCCCGCTCCGGCGCCGAGGATGACCGCGAACAGGGTGCCGCAGGCTGCGCCCCCCGAGACGCCGAGAAGGTACGGGTCCGCGAGGGGGTTGCCGAGGAGGGCCTGGAGGGCCGCGCCCGAGAGGGCGAGCGCGCCGCCGACGAGGAGGCCGAGCAGGGCGCGCGGGAGGCGGAGGTCGCGGACGATCGTCACGGTGGCCTGTTCGCCCGTTCCCGCGAGCGCTGCCAGGGCGTCGGAGGGGGCGACGGAAACGCTTCCGACGAGCAGCGAAGCGAGGAGCGCGGCGAGTGCGAGGAAGAGAAGGGCGAGGAGGAAGGGGCCGGTGCGTCTCACGGCCCGAGCTCCCGGAGCTTCTCGACGAGCGCTTCCAGGGCGTCGACGAGTCTCGGACCCGGGCGCTCGAGCCACGCCCCGGGAAGGACGACGACGCGGCCGTCGCGCACCGCCGGAAGGAGATGCCACCGGCTCCCCGGTGCAAAGGCCGCCTTGAAGGCGGCTCCATTCTCGATGGTCTCGGGGCGGACGAGGACGCGCGGGCTCCACGAGACGAGCGTCTCGTGCGAGACGCGGGGCCATTGTCCGGCGGACCTCGGAACGACGTTGTCGACCCCCGCCCGGAGAAGGAGGTCCCCGATGAAGGTCGCGGGACCCGCGACGACCGGGGGGTCCGGCCAGATCAACGCGAGGGCGCTCGGACGCTCGCTGCCCTTCCGGGCTCGCGAGCGGGCTTCGGCCGCTCCGGCACGGCGCTCCAGCGAGGACACCAGGCGATCCGCCGCGACGGTCGTTCCGAGGGCCTCCCCGACCGTCCGGATGTCCTCGAAGACCCCGGCGAGAGAATCGGCGTCGGTCACGACCACGCGTATGCCGAGCGAGGCGAGACGATCCGCTGCGCGCCGGTCGGTCCCGTCCCGGGACACGACGGCGAGGTCGGGCCGAAGGGCCGCGATCCGCTCGAGATCGGGGGAGAAGCCCCCGAGCCTGGCTTTCCCTTTCGACTCCGCCAGATCCGCCGCGAAATCCGATACCCCGACGACCCTCTCCGCCGCTCCAAGGGCATAGATGATCTCGGCCGCCGACGGTGCCAGCGCGACGACGCGCTGCGGCCCTGCGGCCACGGTGGGCATCGTGACCACGAGGAGCGCGAGCGCGAGCCCGTGGAGAGAGCCGGGCGGAAGGCGCACGACGGGGAGAGAAGGCAAAGGCCCCGGCACCGTCACGCGATGTGGGTGCCGGGGCCCGTCAGCGACCGTCGGGACGACGAGCGCCGGGAGCCCGTCAGGACTCCTCGGACTCCTCGAGATCGTTCTGGATGCCGAGGCGAAGGCACGCCGCGGCGTACATCTGGCGCGCCGCTTTCTGGCCGTTCTGAAGCTCGGCGAGACGCTCTTTCACCTTGGCCAGCTCTTCCTGGATCTGGGCTTCCAGGTCGCTGATCTCCTTCTTCGTGACGCGGAGCGTGTTCTCGTAGAACTTCCTCTGTTCGTCGTTGAGACTCATGCGGAAACTCCTTCTCGAATTCCCATTCCGGTTTTCTCA
Source organism: Holophagales bacterium (assembly GCA_016719485.1). NCBI lineage: Bacteria > Pseudomonadati > Acidobacteriota > Holophagae > Holophagales > Holophagales bacterium. Next base: position 84,793 of record JADJZB010000011.1, on the reverse strand, counting down.
CGGCGCCCCGGGCGCCACGTTCTGTCTCGTCTCGCCAGCCCCGTCCGCTTCAAGGCTTGACGGTGATGGAGAAAGTCTTCCACATCTTCACCCGGACGCCACCCTTCGTGGCGGGCTTGATCTGCGATCCCCTGAGAGCGGCGAGGGCCGCCTCGTCGACGAACTTGTACGTCGACGAGCGGACGACCCGGGCGTCGCTCACCTGGCCCGTCTCGGTCACGAGAGCCATGATCGCAACCGTGCCGAGGCCGGACGGGTCGTTGCGCCTGGCCTGGATCTGCTTGGCCTGCGGCGGCAGGGGCGGGAACCGGCCGAGCTTGACGATCTGCGGCTCGACGACCCCCGCTCCCGGCCCCACCAGATCGCCTTCGCGTACGGCCGCGGAGGCCGCTGCGGGAGCGGCCGGCGCCGGAGCCGCCGGGCGCGGTACCTCGACGACGGCGGGCGGCTCGGTCGGCTTCGGCGGAACGGGCGTCGGCTCGGCCGCCTTCGGCGGCTCCGGGGCCCGGGTCGGCTCCGGCGCGGCCTTCGGCGGCTGTAGAGGCTGGCTCGGCGCCAGTGACACGGCCGGAGCGGCCGGCTGCACGGCGCCCGGAGCGGCGGGCTTGGCCTGCTCGGCTGCAGCCTTCTGCGCCGCCTCGCGGAGCTTCTTGGCTTCCTCGGCCGTGGCCTTGCGCAGCTCGGCCTCCAGAGCCTTCGGGTCGATGACCTTCTCGGGCGCGGCGGGCTCCACGGCCGTCGTCGCCGGCGCGGCCTCGGTGGCGGCGGCGGGAACGGGGGCGGGGACCGGAACCGGCTCCGGCGCCTTGCCGCGTGTCATGAAGTAAGCAGCTGCAGCGAGGACGAGGACCCCGACACCGATGCCGGCGAAGAGGCCGGTCCGGCTCTTGCCGGGCTCGTCTCCGAGGCTCATCGCGGGCTGCGAGACCTCGACCGGTTCCGGAACGGGCGCGGGCTCGGCCGCCTTCTCCTTCTTGGAGATGACGAGCCCCTTGCCCTTCTTCTTCTCCTCGGGTGCGGGCGCCGCCGCGACCTGCGCGAAGGCCGCGTCGATCTGTGCGTCCGACGCCGCCGCGCTCGCCTCGACGAGGCGGTGCATGAAGATCGCGAGGTCCGCCGGACCCGGAGCGGGCTGGAAGGAGTAGAGGACCGAGTTGATGTCCTTCTCCATCTCCGAGGCGTTCTGGTAGCGGTCCTGCGGGTTCTTGGCGAGGGCCTTGAGGACGATCTGGTCGACCTTCTTCGGGACGTCGGGGTTCTTGAGCGACGGCGGCTCCGAGCGGGCGTCGCGCACCTGCTCGAGGATCGTCAGGTCGGTGTCGCCGCTGAAGAGGCGCTCGCCCGCGAGCATCTCGAAGAGGACGATGCCGAGCGAGAAGATGTCGGTCCGGCGGTCGACCTTCTTTCCCCAGGCCTGCTCGGGGGACATGTACTGGAGCTTTCCCTTGAGCGCGCCCGCCTGCGTCTGCTGGACCTTCGTCGCCGCCTTGGCGATGCCGAAGTCGCAGAGCTTGATGTCTCCCTCGAAGCTGATGAGGACGTTCTGGGGGGACACGTCGCGATGGACGAGGTTCAGCTCCTTGCCGTCGAGCCCCATCCGCCGGTGCGCATAGTCGAGGGCGTTGGCGACCTTGGAGGCGATGAAGAGAGCCAGCTCGACCGGGAGCGGATAGCCCTTCTCCGACGCCGTCTTCAGGATGGAGCGAAGGTCCTTGCCCTCGACGTACTCCATCGCGATGTAGTGGTAGGCGTCTTCCTTGCCCAGGTCGTAGATGTGGATGATGTTGTTGTGGGTCAGCTGCGCCGCGAGCTTGGCCTCGTCGATGAACATCGTGATGAAGTCATCGTTGTCGGCCATGTGCGGGAGGATCCGCTTGATGGCGACGATCTTCTCGAAGCCTTCCTCCCCGCGCATGCGGGCCCTGTAGACCTCGGCCATCCCGCCGGCCGCGATCTTCTCGAGGAGCTGGTAGCGGCCGAAGCCCCCGGGGCCGCCGGCGCCCGGCCTGCCCTTCGGAGCCGGCGGCTCCACGGGACGGGCAGCGGGGGCGGGTTGCGGTTTCGGAACCGGAGCGGGCTCCGGCGTGGGCGCGGGCGCCGGCTTCGGAGCGGGCGCCGGGGCGGCGGCGGGCTTCTCCGCCTTTTCCGCCGGCTTGATCGGGCGCAGGCCCGAGAGCGTGTCCGTGAGCATCCGGTCGACGGCCGTATCGACCTTCGGCTTCGGGGCCGGAATGGGCAGCGAGCCGGAGTCCACCCTGAGGGTCCTGTCGGAGACCGGCTCGGAGCGCGCCGGTGCCGGAGCGTCCGCCTTCGGCGTCGACGCCGAGGGCGCTTTCGTCGTAGGACGGGACAGGATGCCCGAGAGCGTCTGCTCGAGCTTACGGTTGATCCCGGGGTCGGTTCCGGCCGGCGCGGGGCGCGCCTTCTCCTCTTTTTCCGCCGCTTCCACGCCGGAGATGACGTCCGAGAAGATGTCGTCCGCAGAAAGGAGCGGCTGCGCACCCGCTCCCGGGAAGGGGTCGTGGCTTCTGCCGCCGAGCGCGGCGGAAATCTCGGCGAGGAGGGCCTCCTCGGCGAACGGCTTCTCCAGGATTCCGGTCGCACCCTCACGGGCCGCGTCGGCCTTCTTGTCCTTGCCCTTGTAGCCGGACGCCATCAGGAGAACCGGCGGCGTGGCCCCGAGGGCCTGCATCCCGCGGATGACGTCGCGCGTCCGCAGCTTCGGCAGGACCGTCGAGATGAGAACGAGGTCGGGCCGGGCACGCCTGTACGCCTCGAGTCCGTCCTCGCCGTCCTTGGCGACGACGAGATCGAAGTCCTTCCCGGCGAGATAACCCTTTATGCGGTCGAGGTATCTCGGCTCGTATTCAATCAGGAGAATCGTCTTCGCCATACGTCGTGGGGCCTGTGGCCCGGTCCCCCCCGCACTCCGAAGTCTCCTCCGGAAAGTCACCTATTATCGCCCCGGAAGTGGGCCTGTCAACGAAGTTTACCGCCTCGGACCGCCCGTCCGGACGCGCGTCCGGAGGCTACGTCGTCCAGGTTCTCGGATGCAAGGTGAGTCAGATCGAGGCGGGTCACCTCGCCCGGATACTGGAGACCGCCGGCATCTCTCGAGCTGCTCCGACGGCCTCTGCAGACGTCGTCGTTCTCCACGCCTGCACCGTGACCGAACGAGCGGACCGCGACGCCTTTCGGCTGCTCCGACGCCTCCGCCGCGAACACCCCGCGGCGCTCCTCGCCGTGACGGGGTGCCTCGCCGAGCGGGCCCCCGACGCCCTGGCGCGGCGTCCCGAGGTCGATCTCGTCGCCGGGCACCGAACCGCGGAAGCGCTGCCGCGCCTGATCGCGGAGGCGGCCGCGGGGCTCATCCCGGGAAAGGTCGCCGCGCTCGGCGTGTCTCCGGAGGAGGTCCTGCGTTCGCCTCTTTCGTGGACGACGGGACCGGGCCGCACACGCGCGTTCCTGAAGATCCAGGACGGTTGCGGCCGGCGCTGCGCGTTCTGCATCGTGCCATCCCTGCGGGGTGACGAACGCAGCGCACCGCTGGCCGAGGTCGAGGAAGCCATCCACGCCCTCGGCAGCCAGGGCGTTCCCGAGATCGTCCTGTGCGGGGTTCACCTCGCCGCTTTCGGAACGGAAAGGAGCGAAAGCCTCGCGGCGCTTCTCGGGAGGCTCGGGTCGCACCCGCCGCCGTGCCGGGTCCGTCTCTCGTCCCTCGAGCCGATGGAAGCCGGGGATGCGGTCGTCGACCTCGTCGCCGCGGGTGGCGTCGTCGCACCCCACCTGCACCTGCCGCTCCAGTCCGGATCCGACACCGTTCTGCGCCGGATGCGACGGGGCATGACCGCGGCCCGGTTCCGCACCCTGCTCCTCCGCGCATGGCGGGCGAACCCCCGGATCCATCTCGCGACCGACGTCATCGCCGGGTTTCCTGGAGAGTCGGACGCCGAGTTCGCGGAGACGGAAGCCCTGCTCCGGGACCTCCCCCTCGCGTCTCTTCACGTGTTCCCCTTCTCTCCCCGCACGGGTACCGCCGCCGCGAGCCTCGTCCCGAACACCGGCGTGCCCGGGGTCGTGGTCTCGCGCCGCGCCGCGAGACTCCGGGCCCTGGACTCCGAGCTCCGCAGCCGGTTCGCCCGCTCTCACGACGGACGCGAAGCCGACCTCGTCACCCTCAACGGGGGCGTCGGACTGACCGAGACCTACGTCGAGACGGCGCTCCCCGCGGGAAGCCCGCCGCCGGGAACACGATTCCGCGCGCGCCTCGCGCTCCGCGCCGACGGAACGCTCGAGGCTCAACCGGCCTGACGGGCCTCCTGATAGACTTCGGGGCTTCTGAATCCCGGCCCCAGCGGCCCAAATTCCTCGAGGTGAGCCATGTCCGGTCACAGCAAGTGGAGCACGATCAAGCACAAGAAGGGCGCCGCCGATGCCAAGCGCGGCCGGCTCTTCACGAAGCTGATCAAGGAAATCACGATGTCCGCAAAGGTCGGCGGCGGCGTGGTCGACTCGAACCCGCGCCTCCGAAGCGCGGTCCTCGCCGCGAAGAAAGCCTCGATGCCTTCGGACAACATCGACAAGGCGATCAAGCGGGGAACGGGCGAGCTCGAGGGCGTCACCTACGAGGAGATCACCTACGAGGGCTACGGCCCGGGAGGCGCCGCGATCCTCATCGAGGCGATGACCGACAACAAGAACCGGACGACCGCCGAGGTCCGCCACCTCCTCTCGAAGTACGGCGGGAACCTGGGAGCGACAGGGTCGGTCGCCTTCCAGTTCTCGAAGAAGGGCTACATCGCCGTCGAGAAGGGCGCCGCTTCCGAGGACGCGCTCATGGAAGCGGCGCTCGAGGCCGGCGCCGAGGACTTCCAGGCCGAGGATTCGGACATCTACGAGATCATCACCGACCTGGCCTCCTTCGAGACGGTGAAGGCGCAGCTCGAGGCGAAGAAGTTCGCGCTCCAGACCGCCGAGCTGCAGATGATCCCCTCGACGACCGTCGCCGTCGGCGACAAGGCTCCGGCCCTCCTGAAGCTCCTCGACATGCTCGAGGACAACGACGACGTGCAGAAGGTCTGGTCGAGCGGCGACATCGACGACCAGTACCTCCAGGACGCCTGAGCGCCGGGCCGGGGTGAGGATCCTCGGCGTCGATCCGGGGAGCCGCGCCGCAGGCTGGGCTCTCGTCTCCTTCGAAGGCCCGCCGCGGCTCGTCGCGGCGGGGGTCCTGCGCCCCGCGACGAATACGCCGTTCGCCCAGAGGCTCCTCGCGATCCACGACGGCCTCCTCGCCGTGGTCGAGCGGGAGCGCCCCGACGAGGCCGCCGTGGAACGGGTCTTCTCGGGCGTCAACCCCCAGAGCCTGATCACCCTCGGCGAGGCCAGGGGAGTCCTCCTGCTCGCGCTGGCCCGCGCCGGGATTCCCATCCACGAGGTCACGCCCGCCGAGATCAAGAAGACCGTCACCGGTACGGGACAGGCCGAGAAGGAGCAGGTCCGCAGGATGGTCCTCTCACTGCTGGGCTCCCCCTCCGGATTCTCGCGTCTGGCGCTCGACGCCGCCGACGCGGCCGCCGCCGCACTCACTCACGGGTTCCGGACGGCGGCAGGACGGAGATCGACCCTCGTTTCGGCCGCGTTCCCAGTCGTCAGACCCCGCGTCGGCGGTTGAGCATCCCGGGAGCGGGTGTTATCGTCCACCGTCGCGAGACTGCGTACAGATGTCTTTCCAAGGATCCCTCAAAGAGCTCCCCCTCGCCGATATCGTGCAGCTCGTCGCCGTATCGGGGAAGACCGGCATGTTCTCCCTGACGCGCGGCGCCGAGCAGGGCGCCGTCTACATCCAGAACGGTCAGATCACCCACGCGAGGGTGAACGAGACCGGAGGCGAGGACGCCATCTACGCTCTCGCGCTCTGGAACGAAGGTCAGTTCCAGTTCTCCGCAGGCATCGAGCCCGAGGTTCGGACGATCACCCGCTCGAACACGAACCTCCTCATGGAGGCGGCGCGGCGCAGCGACGAGTGGAAGATCCTCTCGAAGAAGATCCCCACGACCGACGCCGTTCCCCAGCTCGTCTGCCGGGAGGGCCTCAGCGAGCCCGTGACGCTGACGCCGGCGGAGTGGCTCATCGTCACGGGGATCGACGGCATCAAGTCCATCGAGGAGATCGCCCGGGCGGCGCGCCTGTCGGCGTTCGACGTCGCCAAGACACTCTACGGTCTCATCACCGCCGATCTCGTCGGGATCCGCTCGAAGGCCGAGGCGCGCGCGGCTTCCGCGACCGCCGCCCCGGCCGCGGCACCCGCCCCGTCGACGGCAGGCCCGGTCGTCACGACGCACAGCGGCGTCTTCAACGCGGTCACCCGCGGCGACGAACGCCGGAGCCTCCAGATCCTCTGCACGAAGGTGAAGCAGGAAGCCGAGAGCGCCGCCCTCGCACCGGGAGATCCCGCGATCGACCGGCTCTATCGCGCCGCCCTCGGCGAGGTCGACAAAGGACGCGGTCTGGACGTCGTGAGGGAGCTGATCCGGAGCCTCGAGCAGACGGTCGCCGCTCTCCGCGGACGCGAGGCGAGCCTCGCCTTCCGCGAGAAGATGGCCCCCCTGCTCTGAAGTAATCCCGGGAAACCCGCGGCCGGGTTTCCCGGACCCTTCCGCGCCCCAGGGCACGACGTCGGATCCCTCTTCCTCCTGCCTCCTTCGTTCGCGCTTTCCCGGACCCTTCCGCGCCCCGGGGCACGACGTCGGATCCCTCTTCCTCCTGCCTCCGTTCGATTCGCGGCCGGGTTTCCCGGACCCTTCCGCGCCCCGGGGCACGACGTCGGATCCCTCTTCCTCCTGCCTCCGTTCGATTCGCGGCCGGGTTTCCCGGACCCTTCCGCGCCAGGGGGCTCGACCTCGTCACCCGGGCCCCCCGATTCCCCGATGACGGTCCGGATGGTCAATTGACTTTGACGGGAAATCCCGTGCTGCTAGACTCTTGACAACTGATCCGAGCCTAGGACACGGAACCGCTTCACCTTCCCCGATATGGGGGTGACTCCTCCGGTCCCCGGCTGGAAATAAGGAGACTCGATGCGACGGATGCGGACCGGACTCCTCCTCGCGCTGGCCGTGGCACTTTTCGCGGCCTCTCCGCTGAGCGCTCAGGTGGCTCCCACCCTCACCGGCGAGACCGGGCTCTTCGGCATCTACGACGCGCAGACCGTCCCACAGGGGCGCTTCGCGTTCTCCATCTTCTACAGCATGTACGACCGGACGGCTGCGCCGGTGCCGCAGGTCGTGCCCTACCCGGACGACCCCATGCAGTACAGCTCCGACAAGCTCGGGCTGACGATGGCGTTCGGCCTCCTCCCGAACTGGGAAGCATCGTTCAGCTCCGGGCAGCGGTACTTCTCGGCCGACGGCCGGTCCTGGGGTGGCAACATCAACGGCCGGAACCGCTACGGCGAGATCGACCACGACGAGACCGACAAGTTCCGCATCGGCTCGAAGGTGATCCTCAATCCGAGAGATCCCGTGAAGGTCGCGCTCTTCGGCGCGGTCTACATCCCGACGCAGAGCCGGAGCGACACGCAGGCGCTCTCCTCCTACCGGTCCGACTGGGAGTGGGGATTCTCCGGCACGTACGGGATCTTCACCGGTCAGTTCGGGTACCTCTGGACGGCGGACTGGGCCGTCGAGGGAGAGGAATACGAGATCTCGAACGAGATGCGGTGGTCCGCGGGCGTCGGCGTTCCGATCATCCCCGACACGCTGAAAGGGATCTTCGAGATCCAGCGGGTCATGTACGACGGTGGCACGACGCAACCGCACGACTACACGGACGCCGTTCTCGGCGCCCGGCTCTCTCTCGGCGACAGCGGCCTCGTCGCAGGGGCCGGCCTGAGGGCCAACATCGACAACTGGGTCAAGTACGGCAGTTCCCCGAGCAACCTCGGAGGCATCGTCCAGCTCTCCTGGCTGCCGCAGCCGGAGAAGGCCGTCGCCCCGGTGCTCGTCCCGTCTCCTCACGAGCCGCCTCCCGTCGAGCCGGCGCCCGCCCCCGTCGTCGAGCCCGCCCCGGCCCCCGTCGTCGAGGCGCCTCCCGCTCCGAAACCCGAGACGTCCACCACCGACGAGATCCTCTTCGACGCCGCGAAGAGCCGGCTCACGAACATCGCAAAGGCGATCCTCGACGGCGTCGCCCTCCGCCTGAAGAACAACCTCTCGGCGACCTGCACGATCGTCGGCTTCACCGACCCGAAGGAAAAGGGCGACCATGCCGCCCTCGGCAAGGCCCGCGCCGACGCCGCCAAGGACTACCTCGTCAAGAGGCACGGCATCGACGCCGCCCGCATCCAGGTCGACGCCCGGGGCGACACCGAGGCCGGGGACGACGCGACGCGCAACCGCCGCGCCGTCGTCACGGTGACCTTCCCGTAGCCTCGCCCGCTCCCCGAACCTCTCCCTGCGGCCGGCCTCGCGCCGGCCGCTCGCGTCTGTCCCCGTCGCGCTAAACTGGACCCGCATTGGATAGCAGCGGCGCCTTCACGACCGGAACGAGCCCCGCGCTTGGCGGGGCTTTTCATTCCCGCGCGCTCGTCGTCCTCGCGACGGCGGCCGTCGTCGGGCTCCTCTGGGCCGGCAAGGTCCTCTTCGTCACGATCTTCTTCGCGCTCTTCCTCTCCTTCGCGCTCCACCCGTTCGTGGAGCTCCTCGAGAAGATCCGCGTGCCCAGGCCGCTCGCCGCGTTCGTCATCCTCCTTCTCCTGTGCGCGCTCGTGGCGTTCTTCATCGTCAACGCCCTCGACCAGGCGCAGGCCTTCTCCCGCGACTGGCCCTCGTACGAACGGAAGATCCAGGGGCTGACCGCGCAGGCACGCGGCCTCTTCTCGCGCATCGAGGAAGGCACCCGCAGGCTCCTCTCCGACGGGGAGCGGGCCGGCGTCCGAGCCGTCCGCCTCGAGGAGGGGATGCTCGACTCCGTCGCCCGCGTCGTCCTCCAGATGAGGACGATCTTCTCCCTCGCCCTCTACACCGCAGCCGTTCCGATGCTCGCCTTCTTCATGCTGAAGGACCGCGAGAAGTACGCCGGGGCGCTCACGCGGATCCTCCGGCGAAAAGGCGGCCGGGCGGCGTCCGACTTCGCCGTCAACGTCGCGCACGTCCTCTCGGGTTACGTCCTCGGCGAGCTCTTCGTCGTCCTCATCACGGCCTGCATCACGACGGCGGGGCTCCTGATCCTGCAGGTGCCCTACAGCTACGTCCTCGGCCCCCTCGCGGGCCTCTGCGTCCTGCTTCCGTACGTCGGCGTGATCCTGTCGACGACGCCCGCGCTCTTCGTGGCATTCCTCGGGACCGACGAGCCGTTCCTCGCGCTGAAGGTCATCCTCTTCTACTCGATCGTGCAGTTCCTGGAAGGCAACGTCCTGACGCCGTTCATCGTCGGCAGCCGCGTGCGGCTCCACCCCCTCGCCGTCCTCGTCGCGTTCCTCTTCTGGGGAATCCTGTGGGGCCTGCCCGGCGCGATCCTGGCCGTCCCGCTGACCGCGGCAATCAAGGTGGTCGGCGAACGGTTCGAGCGGTTCGCTCCCTGGGCCGCGCTCCTCGGCGACCGGACGCCCGACCCGGAACCCGAGCCCGTGGAGGAGAAGAGGGAGCCGGACGAGAAGGCCGCCGGGTAGCGCCGTGTGCGGCCGCTACGTCCAGACGAGCCCGGCCGACGCCCTGGCGACCCGGTTCGGAGCACGGCTTCCCGAGGGGATCGCGTGGACGCCACGATGGAACGTCGCGCCCGGAACGCGCGCCCCGCTCGTCCGTGACGACGGCGCCGGTCCCGTCCTGGCTTGCCTGACGTGGGGGCTCTGCCCCTCGTGGGCCGCGGACGATTCCGGTCTCCGGCCGATCAACGCGCGGGCCGAAGGAATCGCCGAAAAGCCGATGTTTCGCGCCGCGCTGAAGCACCGGCGGGCCGTCGTTGCGGCGGACGGTTTCTACGAGTGGAAGGTCGAGGGACGGGGGAAGACCCCCTGGCTCTTCCGGCTCGCGGGGGGCGCACCGTTCGTCTTCGCGGGGCTCTGGGAGCGTCGCGAGGCCCCCGGCGCCGGGCCCTTCGAGAGCTTCGCGATCGTCACCACGGCCGCGAACGGGCTCGTCCAGCCCGTCCACGCGCGCATGCCGGTCCTCCTCGACGCGGAGACCGAGGCGCTCTGGCGGCGGCAGGGGCCGCTCTCGGCGGCCGAGCTCGAGCGGTGCTTCGCGCCTTTCGACGCGGGGGCCATGGAGGCGTGGCCCGTCTCCACCTGGGTCAACGCCGCCTCTCACGACGGGCCCCGCTGCATCGAACCGGCGCGCTGACGCCCGGGCGGTTCTGGCCTGGGTCCGCCCCGCTTCGTGCGAAACGCGATCCTTCCCATGGGCCGTTCGTCCTCCTAGACTGCGCCGCGATGCACCCTGCCTGCCGCGACGCCTACAACAGCGCATTCACAGAAGAGCTCTACAGGCGGCAGTCCGCAGACCTCGCCCGCCGCGCCGGGGCCGAGGCGGGCTTCCGCCTCGCCGAGACGCCCGTCTTCCTCACGCACGAGCTGGAAGAACGCCTCGTCTCGGCAGCGCACGGGATCCTCGCGCAGATCTCGAGGCCCGAGGCGATCGCCCGGCTCCGACGCTTCGTCCCGCGCGAGTGGGATGCCCCGGGGATGGACGCCCTCCCGTCCCTGGCGCAGGTCGACCTGGCGATCGTCACCGGCCCGGACGGCTCCCTGTCGCCGAAGCTGATCGAGCTTCAGGGCTTCCCCTCGCTTTCGGCGTTCGAGGTGATGCAGGCCGACGCCTGGAGCGACGCGCTCGAAGGAATCCCGGGACTTCCGGCCACCGGGTTCAGCCCCTACTTCTCGGGGCTCACGCGCAGCGGTTTCGTCGACCTTTTCCGGCGTACCGTCGTCGGCGGGCACGACCCCGAGCACGTCGTCCTCCTCGACCTGGACCCCGAATCCCAGAAGACGTACGTCGATTTCACGGCCACCCAGAAGCTCCTCGGCGTCGAGTCCCTGTGCGCGACGAAAGTCGAAAAGGAGGGCCGGCGGCTCTTCCGCAGGAAGGGCGGGCGGCGCATCCCGATCGAGAGGATCTACAACCGGGTCGTCTTCGACGAGCTCATCCGTTCGGGAAAATCCCTCCCGTTCGACTTCCGCGACGAGCTCGACGTCACCTGGGCGCCGCACCCGAACTGGTTCTGGGTATGGTCGAAGGCGGCCCTCCCCCTCCTGGACCACCCGGCGGCACCGCGCGCCCGGACTCTCTCGCAGATCGACGAGCTCCCTGCCGACCTCTCCTCCGGCTGGGTCCTCAAGCCGCTCTTCTCCTTCGCCGGAGGAGGCGTGAACATCGAGCCGACCCCGGAGGACGTCTCGCGGATTCCGGAGTCCGATCGGGACGCCTGGTGCCTTCAGGAGAAGATCTCCTACGCGCCGTGCCTGCGCGCCACCGACGGCGGCGGCGTCAAGGTCGAGATCCGGATGATGTTCTTCCGCCCCGAGGGCGAGACCTCTTTCACGCTCGGCCTGAACCTCTGCCGCCTCTCGCGCGGCCGCATGCTCGGCGTCGACTTCAACAAGGACTTCACCTGGGTCGGCTCGTCGGTGGCGCTCCGGCCCCAGAGCGGTTCCTGAGGAGGCCCCGGGGAGCCGCTTGACAGGGACCGCGCGGGCGGAGATCGTCCCGGTCAGTACGGGAGGTCAAGTGACGCAGAACCTGAAAGGCCTGAAGGTCCTCTTCCTCGTTGCGCCGAAGGGCTTCCAGGACGAGGAGCTCGAGAAGCCCCGCCGGATCCTCGAAGCGGCAGGCGCCGAGGTCGTCGTCGCATCGGTTCTGGCCGGCCCCGCCTCAGGCCAGGGCGGCCTCGTCCTGGATGCCATGTCCATCGTCGAAGCGCGCCCCACCGATTTCGCCGGGGCCGTCGTCGTGGGGGGCATGGGCTCCGTCGACCTCTGGGAGAACGGTATCGCCCACAAGTTCTTCCGCATGGCCGCCAACGACGGCAAGCCCATCGGCGCGCTGTCCCTGGGCGTCGGGCTCCTCGCGAAGGCGGGCCTCCTCGAAGGGAAGGCGGCGACGATCTGGCTCACGCCCGACGCCCTGCGTGCCCTCAAGGACGGCGGCGCCCGCTACGAAAAGAAGCCCGTCGTCATCGCCGCAGGCATCCTCACGGCCGACGGCCCGGCTTCGGCCGAGAGCTTCGGCAACATCTTCGCCGAGCTTCTCGACGGCTCCAGGTCACGGTCGGGGCGCGTCACGCGCTGACCGTTCTCGCAGGGCGCCGAGCGCTCAGATGCGCGCGACCGCGGCGCCCCAGTGCAGGCCTGCGCCGAGGGCCGTGAAGCCGACGAGCGCGCCCGGACCGATTCGCCCCGCGGCCACGGCCTCGTCGTAGACGAGGGGGAGCGTCGCGGCCGTCGTGTTGCCGTACTTCTGGATGTTGTTGAAGACCTTCTCGTCGGGAAGTCCGAGGACCTTCTGGACCGACTCGTTGATCCTCAGGTTCGCCTGGTGCATCAGGAGGAGGTCCAGCTCCCCGAGACCGTGGCCCGTCTTCGCGAGAACGTCCCGCACCGCCTCCGGCATCAGCTGGCTCGCGAGGCGGAAGACCTGCCGGCCCTCGACGATGGGGATCGTCCCGAGGGCGTCGAACATCTCCGGCGTGAAATATGGGCGTGACTTGCAGCCGCCGCCGGGAACGTAGAGCTTGTCCCAGTGGGCGCCGTCCGTCTTCATGACGAAGCCGAGGAAGCCGCGGCCGTCGCCCGATTCGTTCGCCTCGAGGACCAGCGCGCCCGCGCCGTCCCCGAAAAGGACCGCACGGTCCCGCATCCCGGTCGCCCTCTCGTACCAGTAGGGGTCGCACGGCCCCTCGCCTCGACCGAGCATCACGTCCCAGACGGATTCGGGCCACGGCATCAGCCCGGAGTGGACCTCGGCGCCCACGAGAAGGACCCGGTCGTAGGTCCCCGAACGGATGAAGGCGTCGGCGGTCTGCAGGCCGGAGAGGAATCCGGCGCACTGCATCCGGATGTCCAGGGCGAAGGTGCTCGTCATCCCGAGCCGGGCCGCGAGAAGACCGCCGCTTCCCGGGAAGTAGTGGTCCGGGGTCATCGTCGCGAAGATGACGAGGTCGACGTCGCCGGGCGTCAACCCGGCCTTCTCGAGGGCCGTTCGGGCCGCGTGCTCGGCGAGCTCGGCAGGGCCGACTCCGGGCGCGACGAACCGGCGCTCCCGGATGCCCGTCCGCGGGACGATCCACGCGTCGGTGGTGTCCATGATCCTCGAGAGCATCTCGTTCGTGACGACCTGGGGCGGAAGGTAGCTGCCGGAGCTGCGGATGACGGTCGTTCTCTGTCTGGAGCTCATGCGAGGGCGGGGAGTCTAGCCCGGCCGTCCCGGCGGCGCGAGGGCGGGTACCGCAGGCGATCTCCCGCTTCCTCCGGGCGCGGCGCCCGCCGGGCACGGAACGTCCTCTTTCGTGTCCGGCCGCACGGCGCCCGGGCCGGCACGCCGGTTGAAGGGGACAGCGGGCGGGCGGAGAATGCCCGCAGTACGGAGGATCGATTGATGAAGAAGAACCTCGCCGTGGCGCTCGGCCTCCTCGCGGCCGTCGCCTCGTCCGCCGCGGCAGCCGCAGCCAAGCCGCGGGTGGCCGTCATCGAGTTCAAGGACAAGACGTCCCACTACAGCTGGTACCGCGCCGGTGAGGCCGCCCAGGACATGTTCGTCACCGAGCTCGTCAAGAGCGGGAAGTACCGCGTCATCGAGCGCGAGCAGCTCGCCGCGATCATGCAGGAGAAGGGCCTCTCCCTCTCCGGTGACATCGATCCCAAGACGGCCGTCAAGGCGGGAAAGCTCCTCGGGGTCGAGTACCTCGTCACCGGGGCGCTGACCGAGCTGGGCGTCGCCGACCGGGGCGCCCGGGTCCCCGGTGTCTTCGGCATGCCGTCCGTGCGCGTCGGCTCGCAGAAGATGGACGCCTCCATCGACGCCCGGATGATCAACACGACCACCGGCGAGATCGTCTGGGCCGACACCGCCAAGGAGACGACCTCCGACGCGAGCGTCTACGTCGCGGGCGCCGGCGGTGGCGTCGACGACAAGCGCAAGCTCGATCGGGTTCTGAGGCCCGTCGTCGTGAAGCTCGCGGCGTCCATGGCGCAAGCCTCGGCCCCGACCTCGGGCCTCGGCGGCGCGGGAGACGCCTCCGGAATCGCCGGCAAGATCGCGAAGGTCGAGGGGGGCTCGGTCTTCCTCAACGTCGGCGCCGAGGCCGGCGTCAAGGAAGGCGACGCGTTCGACGTCTACCGGGTCGGCAACGTCATCAAGGACCCCGACACGGGTGAGGTCCTCGGCTCCGACGAGACGAAGGTCGGCCGCGTGAAGGTCACGAAGGTGATGGGCGCCCGCCTCTCGACGGCTTCGATCGTCAGCGGCTCGGGCTTCAAGTCCGGCGACATGATCAAGAACTGACGAGGTCGGAGAGGGCCAGGTGCGGGCGCGGCGGGTTCCCCGCCGCGCCCGTTCGCGTTTCCGGGGTTACCGCCGGTCGAGGAGCTGGCAGGCCTCTTCGATGCCGCCCGAGCAGCCTTCCCTGAGGAGCGCCGTGGCCTTTCGGCTGTCGCGGACCTCGACGGCCCGGAGCGCCCGCGCGAAGAGGACCATCCTGTTGCCGGGCGCCCGCTCGGCGGCCGCCTCGAGCTCTTCGTCGAGATCGCCCCGCACGTCTCCGAACGCGAGGCCCAGGATCCAGTTCGCGTCCGGTCCCGGGTTCCGCCCCTTCCCGCGCATCACCTTCCTCACGAATCGCAGGACGCGCCCTCCGGCGGCCCCGGCGGCGTCGACCCTGAAGGCCTCGGCGAGCTGCTGCCACGCCGTGGCGTTGTCACCGTTGAGAAAGGCGCTCCCGGCCCGCGTGTAGAGATCGATGAAGAACGCCTCCGGCTCGTCGCTGGTGGCGGAGATCTCACGTGCCGCACCCCCGGCCTCGGCGAGGGCCTCCCGGGTCAGCGTTCCCTTCGTCCGGGTCGTGTCGAGGGCGACGTAGGCCCGCTCGACCCGGGAGTCCAGGGACCAGCTTCCCCCGTCCACGAGAGCCTCGCGCCTCGGAAGCGCCAGCTCTCCTCCATCCGCCTGCGTCATCTCGCGCTCCGCCACGCCAGGACGCCGCGGCCGGTCCTCGCCGCGGGACATCGTCGAGCCTCCCGTGGCCGCCGGCGGCCGCCCCTCGGCGGGGTCCGTCGTGGTCGTAGCGGCCGTCGAGCCCGTATCCGCGACCTGCCCCATCGGCGACCCGGCGTCAGCCGGGGATTCAGGGGCGTCCGGCGGCTTCGCCGGGTCGGACCCGGCCGACGCGAAGCCCGCCGTCCCCGCTTCCGTGACCGTTCCCGCTACCCCGCTCGCCCCGCCGCCCGACGGCAGAGCTTCTGCCGGCGCTGTGGACGTTTCGACGCTCGCGAGCGTCGACGCCGTCGCGGGCGGGGCGTCGCCGTCCTTCCCGGGCGCCAGGCGCGACCACGCGAACCAGCCGCCGCCGCCGAGCACCGCGAGGACGAGAGCCGCTGCCACGGCGAGCACGGCGGGGCTCGGCCCTTTTTTCGGCCGGGCAGCCGGCGGCGGTGGCGGAAGCGAGGCCGCGGCGGCCATCTTCGCTTCGGGCGACGACAGGTTCCCGCCCGAGACGACGTTGGCGGGCCTGGAAACCACCGTCGGAAGACTCTCGACGGCCGCGTCCCGGCGGCCCTCGAGGAACGTCGGCGCGCCGTGGATCGTGGGCGCTCCCGGTGGCGGCGGCGGGACCGCGCGCACCGGAGCCGAGGTCGCGGCGATCGATCCGAGGGAGAGCCCGAAGACGGCGGCGAGAGCCGACACGAGCTCCGTGCAGCTGCCGTAGCGCTGGGCGGCGTTCTTCGAGAGCCCGCGAGAGAGGACGTCGTCGACGCCCGGGGGCAACCCTCCGATGAACGAGGTCACCGGCTCGGGCGGGACGCTGACGTGCTGGTGGAGAACCGCGAGAGGCGTGTCCGCCTTGAAGGGAACGCGCCCCGTCAGCATCTCGAAGGCGATGCAGGCGAGGGCGTACTGGTCGGCCCGCGCGTCGAGCGCCTTCCCCATCGCCTGTTCCGGCGCCATGTACGACGGCGTCCCCATCACCGTGCCCGTGGCCGTGAGCCCCGACACCGAGTCGGCGCTGCGCGCCAGGCCGAAGTCGGCCAGGAGCGGTCGTCCCGAGGCGTCGAGGAGGACGTTCCCCGGCTTGACGTCGCGGTGGAGGATCCCCTTCGAATGAGCGTGGTCGAGGGCGGCCGCGATCGCGGCGAGCCAGGGCACCGCCTCGGCGGGTGGCACGGGCCCCCGGATCCGCTCCTTCAGCGAGCCCCCGGAGACCAGGGGCATGACGAGGTACGAAACGTCCTTGCCCCCGAGGGGCGCCGTCCCGAAATCGTAGACGGAGAGGATGTTCGGGTGCTCGAGCCCCGCCACGAGGCGCGCTTCCCGGAGGAAGCGTTCCGCGAAGGTCGGGTCCGCGGCGATCGGATCGTGGATGACCTTGACGGCGACGGTGCGGTGGAGGGTCTGGTCCTCGGCCCGCCAGACTTCCGACATTCCGCCGGCGCCCGCGCGCTCGAGTAGGCGATATCGACCCAGGAGGGTTCCGGGGGTTACGGCCATGGCGTCCTCGTTTCTCGGCCTTAGCATACGACCCGGGGGCCCTCGTGAGTGAGAAGCGCGTCACGCACCGTCACGATCGCGCCGCCAACGGGCGGCGCTTCGTCTACGTCGTCCGCTCGCGACGGTCGGGAGGTCTTTCCGTCGGGATCAACCTCGACCCGCAGCAGACCTGCAACTTCGACTGCGTCTATTGCGAGGTGATCGACCGGCGCGCGATCGCCCGCCACGTGCGACGCCCGGCGATCGTGGCTTCCGAGGTGACGGCCGAGCTCTCGACGGTGCTGGTCGCTCTTCGCGGCGGCGGCGAGGCCCCTCGCGACGTCGCCTTCGCCGGGGACGGCGAGCCGTCCACCTTCCGCGGGTTCCTCCCGCTCGCACGCGTGGTGCTCGACGCGCGGGATGCGGCAGGCCTCTCCGGCGTCCCGGTGATCCTCATCACGAACGGCTCCGGGCTCGGCCGGGCCGAGATGCGGGAGGCCCACGACCTCTTCGCCTCCCGCGGCGGCCGCTTCTGGGTCAAGCTCGACGCGGGAACCGAGCCGTTCTACCGCGCCGTCTGCCGCACGTCGGTTCCCTTCGCGCGCGTCCTGGCGAACCTCACCGCCGCCGCGCGCCGGCACCCCGTCGTCGTCCAGTCGATGTTCTTCCGTTCGGACGCGCTCGGGATCCCTTCAACCGCGGAGGTCGCGGCCTGGGCCGGCCGGCTCGCCGACGTCGTCCGGGCCGGCGGCTCGCTCGCGGCGGTGCAGGTCTACACGGTGGCGCGGGAGACGATGGAAGCGGGAGTTCATCCGCTTTCGACGGATGCCCTCGAGGACATCGCCCGGGTCGCGCGCCTCACGGTGCACGCCGTTCCCGTCGAAGTCTTCGCGTGAAACGGTTTCGGCGCTAGAACGCGTCGCCGAGGTCCGCCTCGGCGAGGGCCCCGTACTGGGAGATCGTTCCGGGACCGGCGCGGTTCGCGTCGTCCAGCGCCTCCTCGGCGCGCGAGAGGAGGCTCGCGGTGTCGAACGCGTCCTCCGGGTAGGCCGCGAGCCCGATCGTCAGGGAGAACTTCAGGCCGGTCGCCTCGAGCCTCGGGTCGAAAGCCGACATGAAGTTCTTCTGGATCGCCTCCGCGGCGCGCTGCGCCGTCGCCTTGTTCGCCTCGAAGACGAGGATCCAGAAGCGGTCGCCCTTTCCCCGTCCGACGATGTTCACGGACCGCGTCGCCCGGACGAGCTGCGCCGCCACCTTCGGCAGGAGCGAATCGCCGTAGGGAACGCCGAAACGCTGGCCCGCCTCGGCGAGCCCGTCCACACGGATGTGCGCCACGGAAAGGGGCTGTCCGCTCCGCTCCGCGCGCCTCAGCTCCGACTCGAGCCGCCTCAGGATCGCCCCCTGGTTGTAGAGACCGGTGACGCCGTCGCGCTCGGTCTGCTGCTCGATGATCTTCATGAGCCGCGAGTTGTGGAGAGCGACGGCGGCGGCGTCGGCGAGGAGGGAGAGCCTCCCGCCGAGCTCCGAAGGCCAGGTGTTGCCGGGCGAGCGGAACGTGAACGTCAGGACGCCGATCTGTTCGTCCTGGTAGAGGAGCGGGACGGCCGCGGCGCGCAGGGTCGCCGGGGACGTCGCGCCCGACGCAGGCGGGTAGAGCGCGGCGACCTCCGTCTCTCCGACGAGGACGAGCGCCTTCTCGAGCCAGGCGCGGACGACGGGGTGTTCGGTGCTCTCGGTCGGGACGGCACGATGCCCCTCGGCGCCTCCGTCGCCGCCCCAGTGCGCGAGGACGCGAAGCGATTTCGTCTGGGCGTCGGCGTCCCAGAACTGGGCGCTCGTGCCGGCGAGGAGCGCGACGGCCTGCTCGCAGAGGGTCTGCTTGATGCGCGCGCCGTCGAAGGTCGTCGTGAAGGAGCGCCCGACCTCGCGCAGGCGGTCGAGAAACCGGTAGGACTCGCGCTCCCGCTGCAGGAGGCGGGCCGACGTCACGGCGAGCGAGACCTCGACCGCGAGAGCCTGGAACGAACGGAGCATCGGAGGGCCGAAGGCCCAGGGACGGCCGGCGCCCAACCCGACGAGGGCACCGACGATCTCGCCCCGGGACGCGAGCGGTACGGCGACGAGGCTGAGGGGCCGCGGCAGGTCCTTGGCCGCGTCGGGCACCGGCACGAGGTCGAGCCCCTGCTCTCCGGATGCCACGTCGGGCAGGAGGGCGTAGGACCCTTCGGCCGAGAGGACCTCGAACAGCGCCTTCGGAATCTCATCGCGGCCCCGCCCGGGCGGCGCCCCCCCTTTCCAGCAGAAGGCCGAAGGCCCTGCGAGCTGGTCGAGCGGGTGGAGCTGAACGGCGCAGAGGTCGAGGTCGAAGTGGGAACCGATCTCCTGGACGGTCCTCTCCAGGATTGCGTCGAGCTCCGTCAGGCCGCCCAGGGCGGCGTGGACGCGATTCACGAAGGCGACCCGTTCGGCGTTGCGCCGCTCGGCGTCGATGAGGCGCGCCTTCTCGAGGGCTCCGGCGGCGAGGCGGGCGAGCTCCTGGACGAGGCGCATCTCCTGCGGGGTCAGGACGAAGGCGCCCCGGCGCGACATCGTCAGGAAGCCGAAGACGACGTCTCCCTGTTCGAGAGGTATGGCCAGCCGGCGGCGGCGGCGGGGGCCCTTGCTGTCGTCGTCATCGTCATCGTCGTCGAACGCGGGGCCGTGCGCCGCGAGCGCCCGGACGAGAATGCCGTCGGCGTCGATCGGCCGGCGCTGGCCGGGGACGAACCCGCCACCGGAACCCGGAGACGTGCCCTGCCCGAGGATGTGTTCGATCTCCTTCTGCTCGGCGTGGTAACGGTAGGCCTGGACCTGGTCGAACTCGAGCTGTCGCTGCAGCGAGGCCGCCGTGAGACGGACGACCTCGTCCGCGTTGAGCGTGTGAAGGGCACCGGACGCGAGCTCGAAGAGGGCGACGGCCTCCTCGCGCCGCTTCACGAGCGTCGCGACGCTCCGCTCGCGTTCCAGGATCCGTCCGAAGATCTGCGCGAAGGAGCGGATGCCCTCGTCGACGTCGACCCCCTTCCCCGCCGACAGGGGAAGGGAGACGCCGAAGGCGCCGCTCACCTGTTCTCCCACCTTCACCGGGGCGCAGACGAAGATGAGTCCCGACTCGGCCACGCGCTTCTCGCGCCCTTCCGCGAGGAGCCCTTCGAGGACGCGGCCGAGCCGCTGCTCGGCAGCCGTCGCGACGATGGAGGAACCCGCCCGGCTGATCGGCGGCGCTCCCCCGGCCGGCTGGAGCGCGACGGCGACCGCGTCGAAGAAGCGCAGTGCGGTGTCCAGGATGGTCCCGATCGACTCGTCCAGAAACCGCCCCTCGGTGAGAACGGTTTCGAACGCCTTCAGGAGGGCGAGGTCACGATTGGTCGGCACGGCTTCGACGTTCTCCGGATATTGCTCTGGCCCGGATCATAGCCGGGTTCCGTGCACCAGGGGCGGAGCGCGTCAGGCTGCAGGGTCCCCCTCCGCCCGGTCCGCCCCGAGGAGTCCCTGCGCGACGAGAAGGAGCATTCCGACGTCCCGCACGATCACCATCCACATCTCGTGAAGCCGCTCCTCCACGCTCAGCCCGGCCGCCGCGACGTCGAAGCAGCCGCAGTCGATGGCGTTACCCCGGAGGAGGTTGATCGAGATGGCGAGGATGAAAACGGCGAGCAGCGCGCCGACGAGGCACGCCGCCGTCCTTCGCCATATTCCGCAGATCAGGGCGATCCCCATCAGCAGCTCGGCCCACGGCATCGTCAGAGCCGCCAGGTTCACGAGGGGGCCCGGAAGCAGACGGTAGTTGTAGACCATGTGGGCGAAGGAGGGCGGGTCGGCGATCTTCGGGAGCGCCGCGACGACGAAGAAGATTCCCAGCGCGATCTGGGTCCGCACCGTGAGCCAGGGATGGGTCAGGGCTTCCCGGACCGTCACGCCGGGCCCCCGGTACGAGCCGCCCCGCCCCTCTTCACCCAGTCGGGGAAGCCATCCCTGTAGACGAGGAGGTTCTCGAAGCCCGCACCGAAGAGCGTCTGGGCGAGCATGTGCGAGTCCTCGCAGTCGCCTCCGGAGCAGTAGAGGACGACGGGAAGAGAGGGATCGCGGCCCTGGGCGACGAGCTCCGCGACCCGTTCCCTCACGACCTCCGACTCCCAGACCGGAAAGGAACGAGCCCCGGCAACGTGTCCCTCTGCGAAGTCCTTCGTACGGCGTGCATCGAGGAAGAGGGCGCCGCGGGCGTGGAGCCAGGCCGCCGCTTCTCCCGTGATCTCGACGAAAGGCTGGCCGTGCACGGGAAACCGGCCGAGAAGCTCGGCGGAGGGACTCTGCGACCCCGGGTCCGGCGGTACGTCCCGGACGGTTGCCGGCACGGCGGCGATCGGGGTCGGACGGGCGGCGGGAGCCTGCGCGGTGCCGCTCGCCGGGACCCCTTCTGCGGGCGTGGGTGCCACTGCGGCCGGCACCGGCGGGGCGGGAGGCTCTTCGAACGTGGCCAGCGGCCGCGCTTCGGGCCGGGCTGTGACCGTCGTCGCGTTCGGGTAGTCGCCCGGGATCGCCAGCCGGCGCTCCTTGCCGGCGAGAGCGTTGGACACGAGCGCACAGGCGACCGAGAGACCGACGAGGGTTCCGGCCTCGGCGAGAAAACGTCGAAGGTTCATTCAGCGTCTCCGTGGGGGCGATCGGGCCCGCCGGAAGGTCTATGCAAGCCCCTCGCCCTGCCCGGCTGCGCCGGAAAGGCGCGCAAGGGCCGCGATACAGGCCCTTCCGGGGCTAGAATTGCCGGTCCAGTCCAGCGTGCCAAGGAAGGGGAGAAGGATGAGCGAGAACAGCCTGACGATTCGGGACAACCGGACCGGCAAAGAGTACGTCGTTCCGGTCGAGAACGACACCATCCGGGCGATGGACCTCCGGAAGATCAAGGTCAACCCGGACGACTTCGGCCTGATGACGTACGACCCGGCGTTCCTCAACACCGCGTCGTGCAAGTCGAAGATCACCTTCATCGACGGCGACAAGGGAATCCTCGAGTACCGCGGCTACCCGATCGAGCAGCTCGCCGAGAAGTCGAGCTTCCTCGAGGTCGCCTGGCTCCTCTGGAACGGCGAGCTGCCGACGAAGCCCGAGCTCGCCGAGTTCACCCGCCACGTCACGCACCACACCTACCTGCACGAGAACATCAAGAAGTTCATGGAGGGGTTCCGGCACGACGCGCACCCGATGGGGATGCTGCAGTCGACGGTCGGCGCGCTCTCGACGTTCTACCCGACCGCCAAGCACGTGAACGACCCTCGGCAGCGCGCCCACCACACGATCCGTCTCATCGCGAAGATGCCGACGATCGCCGCGTTCGCCTACCGCCACACGATCGGCTTCCCGTACGTCTACCCCGACAACGAGCTCTCGTACGTCGGCAACTTCCTCTCGATGCTCCGGAAGATGTCGGAGCCGAAGTACAAGGTGAACCCGGTCCTCGAGCGGGCCCTCGACGTCCTGTTCATCCTCCACGCGGACCACGAGCAGAACT
Organism: Holophagales bacterium; assembly: GCA_016719485.1. NCBI lineage: Bacteria > Pseudomonadati > Acidobacteriota > Holophagae > Holophagales > Holophagales bacterium. The sequence goes on along the minus strand of JADJZB010000011.1, from coordinate 62,569 downwards.
GCTCCACGAACGCGATGCGGGCGATCAGCTCCGCCCAGACCGACCCCTACTCGAGCCTCTCCGGCGCCATCTCCGCGCTCTACGGGCCGCTCCACGGCGGCGCGAACGAGGCGGTCCTCACGATGCTCCGCGAGATCGGGACCATCAACAACGTCCCCGCCTTCGTCAAGGAGGTCAAGGAGGGACAGGGCGAGAAGAAGCTGATGGGCTTCGGGCACCGGGTCTACAAGAACTACGACCCGCGCGCGAAGGTCATCAAGGGGCTTGCCGACCAGGTCTTCGAGGTGACCGGGAAGAACCCGCTCCTGACGATCGCCGTCGAGCTCGAGCGGATCGCCCTGCAGGACGACTACTTCGTGAAGCGGAAGCTCTACCCGAACGTCGACTTCTACTCGGGCCTCATCTACGAGGCGATGGGATTCCCGCCCGACTACTTCACCGTCCTCTTCGCGATCGGGAGGACCGCGGGCTGGCTCGCGCAGTGGCACGAGATGGTCAACGACACCGACCAGAAGATCGCCCGCCCCCGGCAGGTCTTCCTCGGGCCCGCGCGGCGCGACTACGTCCCGCTCGAGAGCCGCTGATCTCGAACTCGAACGAACACGGTCCGTTCAAAGGGGGAGGCGGAATCGCCTCTCCCTTTTCTTTTTTTCCCGCGGCGCATCCGAAGAACCGAAGGACCCGAGGACCCGAGGGCACTCCAGTTCACCTCACCGTGCCGCACGAGTCGCGGGGGGGAGGGGCGTCCCACGGCGGCGCTCGCCGGGGCCTCCCCCCCCCCCCCCCCCGCTCCCCCCCCCCCCCCCCCCCCCCCCCCCCCGCCGGACACCCTCCCCCCTCAGCCCAGCAGGGGTTCCTTTCCGGGTCGGTCTTGATTTTATATTATGGCTCGCGCAGAGTGTAAAGCGTAGACCAGACCCCGTTGGTTGGACCCCGTTGGTTCGTGAAGCTCGCCGGCCGCGGGCGGGGCGGTGCGTCTCGCGAGCCGCCCCCGAGCACCGGCGGGGACCCGCTCGAGTTCGCGAGGACCGGGCGGGGATCAGGCCCGCGCGCGTGTTTGAGCGAAGCGAGTTCGCGCGGGCCCCCCGCCCGGCCGCAGCGAAGTCGGAAGCGGGTCGGCGGCGCGCAGCAGGCGGCCGTGAGACGTACCGCACCGCCCGCGGCCCCCTGTCGAAGCGACGTGACGGTGAAGCTGGTTCTCCCCGGTTCCCTGATTCCCCGGTTCCCTGATTCCCCGGTTCCCCGATCTCCCGGCGGGCTCAGCCGCAGTCGGTGCAGACGCCGTCGAGCGTCAGAGCGAGGGTCCGGACGGCTCGGCCGTCGGGGAGAACTCCCCGTTCCGCGACGCCGAAGTCCTGCCACGCCACGTCCTCCACCCGGCCGCAGGCGCGGCAGAGGAGGTGGTGGTGCGGGACGACGTAGGCGTCGTAGCGGGTCGCGCCGTCTTTCACGCTCATCCCGGCCACGAGCCCCGCGCGCGCGAGGGAGTGGAGGACGTTGTAGACCGACGCGCGGGAGAGGACCGGGCCGCCGGCGTTGACGGCGGTCTCGACGTCTTCAGCCGTCGGGTGCCGGTCCGTCGAGGCGAGGTAGGCGAGGACCGCCACCCGGGGCTCCGTTACGCGCAGCCCGCGTGCACGCAACAGCCCCTTCAGAGTCTCGGAATCGGCCCTCACGAGATTTAGAATAGTTCCAAACGAGCGAAAGCGCAAATACCGGCGTTCCCTCCCCGTGGGGGAAAGGTTCAGGATTTCGCTTCGGTGGCCGACGTGATGAACGCCCGGCCGAACCGCGAGAAGCGCGGTCCGTCCATGAAGGGGAGCTTCCAGCTCCACATCACGCCGACGGCACGGCCCAGGAGGTCGACGACGGGCCGGGTGCCGAAGAAGCGCGCGTCGCGGCTCTCGTCCCGGTTGTCCCCCATCAGGAAGACCTCGCCCTCGGGCACCGTGATCGGGCCGAAGTTCCGGAGCGCGGGCTTCTCGGGGAGGATTCGGATCGGGTGCGTCCTCCCGTCGATGCCCTCCGTCCCCAGAATCTCGATCTCGCCGTCCTCGAGGGTCCGCGGGGGGAGGAACTCCACCTTCTGGGGCTTTCCGTTGACCAGGAGCGCCTCGTTCCGCAGCTCCACGACGTCACCCGGGAGCCCGATGAGCCGCTTCACGAACGGAACGCTTCCGCCGTCGGGGTTCCTCACGACGACGACGTCGCCGCGCCGGGGAACTCCCGTCTTCATCAGCCGGACCTTCGAGAACGGCAGGCGGATCTGGTACGCCGACTTCCAGACGAAGACCCGGTCCCCTTCGAGGATCGTCGGCTTCATGGAGCCGGTCGGGACGACGTACCAGTCGGCGAGGACCGACCGCCCCGTCAGGATGACCGCTGCCATCAACACGAGCTGGCGGATGTCCTTCAGAATCTGCTTGCGTTTCTCGGGCGAAATGGCCATCGGCCGCGGAGTGTCGCACATTCCGGGCCAGGGGCAGGGCGGGCTATCCTCCCGCCATGACGACCGGTTACACCGACGACCACGCCGCCGCCGGAACGAAGGTAACGCTCCCGGACCTCGAGACGTGGCCCTCCCAGTACGGCGACGACTACGAGGTCGCCATCACGATCCCGGAATTCACCTCGATCTGCCCGAAGACCGGCCTTCCCGACTTCGCGACGCTCGTCGTGACGTACGTGCCCGACGCCCACTGCGTCGAGCTGAAGTCCTTCAAGGAGTACCTCCTGGCCTTCAGGAATCTCGGGATCTTCAACGAAAACGTCGTGAACCGGGTCCTCGCCGATCTCGTGGCCGCGACACACCCGCGGCGGATGACCGTTCGCGGCGTCTTCACGCCACGCGGAGGGATCCAGACGACGGTCGAAGCGCGCTGGCCACGCGCTTCCGGGGGTTGACAGGGCCCGTTTGGGAGCCCAGATTCTCAAGCAGGTCGAGGGGGTTCTTTCCCGCGAGAAGAGGTTCTTTCCGGGGCGATCCGAGATCGACCCCGCGAAGGGAAGACGGGCCGCGGACGCGGCTCAATCGAACGAGGGCGATCGTGAGTTCGGAGGACCCGTCGCTCTCAGGTAACGTCCCGGCCGGCGTGATCAACCGGCCGGGATTCTCGTTTTCGGTACCCCGCAGGGCTCAGCGCGGTGCCTGGGACGGAGCGGGCGGCGGGAGCATGGCCGGAACCGGCCTGCTCGCCGCAGCCGACGCCGGTGGAGCGAACGTGCCGTCGGGCCGCATCCGGCGATAGAGCGCCAGGATATTGGCGTTGTCGGCCCGGGCCGGGCAGTAGTCGCCCAGCTTCCTGAGGGACAGCTCACCGGCGACGCGAGCTTCCGCCGCGTCCTTCGCCTTCTGCTCGCCGAGAAAACTCACGACCCGTTCGAGGTAGCTCCTCGCCTGCTCCAGCTCCTGGAACACCAGCTTCGTCGGCTCGCTCCGGGACGCAACGAGGCCCGCGGGGTTGAGCTTGCCGACGCGATCGAGCATCTCCAGCCAGCCGACGGGGTCGGCCGCCGCCCCCTGGAGGTTGACGCAGCGGCCCGGCGTCACGAGATCGCCCACGAACGCGAGAGCGTTGTCGTTGCAGAGGATCGCGAGGTCGTAGGCCGAGTGGGCGGAGCCCGGAGCGGCGACGAGCTCGAACCGGCGCTCTCCCGCGTTCACGACGAGCTGGTCGGTCACCCCGACGACGGTCGGACGCTTCTGGCCCGCGGCGGAGCGGAACAGGCTGCCCGAGAGCACGTCCGCGGCGCGCGCGTGGACGAAGATCGTCGCGTCCGTCGGTAGAAATGCCTCGATCCCGCCGTTGGAGTCGATGTCCGTCTGCGTCAGCACGATCCAGCGGACGGGCTTGCCCTTCGTCTTCTCCTTGATCTGCGCCTTGAGGTTCTCGGCATCCTGCTTCGTCCAGCCCGTGTCGATGACGAGAACGCCGTCCCCCGTGTCGATGAACGCGCAGTTCGTGAGACCGAATCGGCCGTACCAGGTGAAGGAGTTGTACTGCGCCACCTCGAAAGCCGGAACGCCTTCCGGGAGAGGGGGTGGGGTCGGAACCGCGACCGGCGTCTGGGAGAAGGCGACGTGCGCGAGGGCGGTGACGGAGAGCAGTGCGGCGGAAAGGACGGTGCGGATGGTCATGCAGGCTCCGGCTTCTCGTCGGAACCGTGACCCGGCGTCGAGGAGGACGCGCCGGCGTCGAGGGTTCCGAGCTGGGTTTCGTCGTGATGGTCGTTGCGGGTCGCACGCCGTCGGGACGCGGCGAGGAACTCCACCAGGAGGGCTTTCTGGTCCGGCCTGTCGACGAGGTTCTCCGGGTGCCACTGCACGGCGGCGAGGTACGGGCCGCCCTCGCGAGCGAACGCCTCGACGAGGCCGTCGGGAGAGGCGGCGAGCGCCACGAGGCCCGGGGCGAGGTCCTTGACGGCCTGGTGGTGCCGGGAGTTCACGAAGACGCCGTCCGCCGCGGTGAGGACCGCGGCCAACGGGAGAGTGCCCGGCAGGTCGCGGGAAACCCGCACGACGTGCGCGGGGTAGGCCCGATCGTGCCCTTCCCGGCTCGGGAAGGAGTGCTCGATGCCGCGCGCGCGCTGGGAGGGAAGGTCCTGCCAGAGTGTCCCGCCGAACGCGACGTTGACGACCTGGAGCCCCCGGCAGATGCCGAAGACGGGAGCTTCGAGGCGAACGGCCCGCGAGAGGAGATCGAAATCGAGCGCGTCGCGCCCGGTGTCGACGTGGACCGAGCCGTTCACCGGCCACTCGCCATAGCGGGACGGGTCGACGTCGCTCCCGCCCGACAGGAGGAGCCCGTCGAACTCCCCGGGAAGGGCGTCCCCCGGCTGGACGATCTCCACCTCGTCCGGGAGGGCCCCGGCGGCGAGAAGGGCGCCCCGGTAACCGGCGTGCGGCTGTCCGGGGTCGATGGCGAGGACGATCTTCATGTTTCGAGAAGGGTCGTTCCGGCGGGTTTCACCGGAGGGAACCCAGTCTAGCAAGAGGCATTCCAGGGACCGGCCGGCCTCAGACCGGCGGCTCCCAGAAGCGGGAGAACATGTACCACTGCTCGCCGTGCTCCCGGACCGTCCGCTCCAGGATCGAGACGAACTCCATCATGGCGGCTCGCTCCGCCCCCTCGCGCTGCCCGCGAGGAGAAGCCACGACGTGAATCGGCGCCTCGACCACCGTGCGATAGGTCCCGTCCTCCTCCCGGAGAACGAAGACCGGGAGAAGCGGCACGCCGGAAGCCGCGGCGATCCGGAACGGGCCGACCGGGAACGACACGTCCCGGCCGAGGAACGGAAGCGTCCGCCCCGTCCCGGCGTAGTCGCGGTCTCCCTGGATCGCGACGAAGTACCCCTCCTCCAGGCTCCGGAGGATCTTCACCGCGGAGAAGTCCGACGTCATCGCCAGCGACCGGATACCGAGCTGGTCGCGCGCCGCCGTCCGGTCGCGTTCGACGACGGGGGACGGGTCGGTCAGGTAGACGACCGCCACTTTCAGGCCGAGCGCCCCGAGGAAGAAGCCGCCGATCTCGAAGTTCCCGACGTGCGCGGTCAGCAGGATCGCTCCCCTCCCGGCGTCACGCGCCGCGACGAGGTGCTCGGTCCCCACGCGCCGCGGGACGATCGCTTCGAGGTCCGTCGGCGGCCGCGCGGAGAAGCGGAGGAGGTCGATCCAGGAGCGCGAGTGGTGCCCGAGCATCGCCCGGGCCGACTCCTCGACCTCGCGCCGCCACGGCGGGAGCCCGAGGACGGCAGCGTGGTTCTCGAGGATCGCCTCGCGTACCGGCTCGCGCGCCCAGATCGCCCGTTCCGCGGTCGCCGCGGCGAGGCGGGCCACCCATTCCGGCGGAAAGCGCAGGACCAGCCAGCGGAAGAACGGGAACCAGAGACCGAACGTCAGGTGCGTTATGCGCGAGACGATCGGCGGGACGTCGGTGGCTCGGCCGGGCGCGTGCGGGGAATGTACGGGATTCGACGGCATGAGACGCGGCGCCTCGCGACGCGGGGGCCGTGATTCTAGACTCCTCCGCATGCGGGACCCCTCCGAAGCGCGGCGCGCCCGAAGCCGGCTCGGCTAGACTGGTCCGCCAATGTCCGCACACGCGTTCGAAACGGTCATCGGGCTGGAAGTCCACGCGCAGCTGAAGACGCGGACGAAGGCGTTCTGCGCGTGCCCCGTCGTCTTCGGCGCGAGCGCCAACACCGCCGTCTGCCCCGTCTGCCTCGGCTACCCGGGCGCCCTCCCCGTCCTCAACCGCGAGATGGTGAGCCTCGCCCTGCGCCTCGCGTTCGCGACCGCCTGCGAGATCCACGAGACGTCCGTCTTCGCGCGAAAGAACTACTTCTACCCCGACCTTCCGAAGGGCTACCAGATCTCGCAGTACGACCGGCCGCTCGCCACCGGCGGCGTCGTCGAGGTGCGCGGCGAGGATGGAGCGCCCCGCGCGATCCGGCTGAACCGGATCCACCTCGAGGAGGACGCCGGCAAGTCGATGCACGAGGTCCCCTGGGACGACGTCCCGACGGGCGTCTCCCTCGTCGACCTGAACCGCGCCGGCACGCCGCTCGCCGAGATCGTCACCGAGCCCGACCTGCGCTCGCCCGAGGAGGCCTACGACTTCCTCGTGCGTCTTCGCCGGCTCGTCCGCTGGGTCGGCGCCTCCGACGGCAACATGGAGGAAGGGTCCCTGCGCTGCGACGCGAACGTCTCGCTGCGCCCGGCCGGAGCCGCCACGCTCGGGACGAAGGTCGAGATCAAGAACCTCAACTCCATCGCCCACGTGAAGAAGGCGCTCGAGCACGAGATCTCCCGCCAGACGGAGGCGCTCCGGCGGGGAAGCGAGATCGTCCAGGAGACGCGCCTTTTCGACCCGGGCAGCGGAGCGACGCGCCCGATGCGGTCGAAGGAGGAGGCGATGGACTATCGCTACTTCCCCGATCCCGACCTCGGCCCTCTCGTCGTCGACGCGGCCTGGAGCGCCCAGGTTGCCGCCGCGCTCCCCGAGCTGCCGGAGCCGAGGGCCGCGCGGCTGGCCTCCACGCTCGGCCTCCCGCCGTCCGACGCCGCGACCCTCTGCACGACGCGGCCCCTCGCCGACGCCTTCGAGGAGGCCGTCGCCCTCCACCCCTCGAACCCGAAGGGCCTCGCGAACTGGTTCCTCGGCGACCTGCTGGCGCGGATGACCGACGCCGACCGGCAGGAGGGGCGCCTCCCCGTCGCGCCGGCCGTCCTCGCGCGCCTCGTCGCGCGGATCGACGACGGGACGATCTCGGGGAAGATCGCCAAGGATCTCTTCCCGCTCCTGTGCGAGGACGGCGCCGACGTCGACGCCCTCATCCGCGAGAAGGGTCTCGTCCAGGTGACGGACGAGGGGGCGATCCGCGGCACCGTCGAGAAGGTCGTCGCCGCCAACCCGGCGCAGGTCGCGGCCTATCGCGGCGGGAAGGCGGCCGCGTTCGGCTGGTTCGTCGGCCAGGTCATGAAGTCGACCGGCGGGAAGGCGAGCCCCACGCTCGTGAACCGCCTCCTCAGGGAGACGCTCGACGCGTGATCGAGTTCTACGGTGTCTCGAAGGAGTACCACGGGCGGCGCGTCCTGAGGAACCTCTCCTTCAAGGTGGCGCAGGGAGAGTTCGTCTTCCTCACCGGCCCTTCCGGCGCCGGCAAGACGACCGTCCTCAAGCTCCTCTACCGCGCCGAGGGACCCGGCGAAGGTCAGATCCTCGTCAACGGGAGGAACGTCGGGGCGATGCCCCCGGGGCGCGTCCCCGAGCTGAGACGGACGATGGGGATCGTCTTCCAGGACTACAAGCTCCTCCCCTCGAGGACCGTCTTCGAGAACGTCTCGTTCGTCCTGAAGTTCCTCGGCGTCCCGCTCGCCGAGCGCCGCCGGCGCGCCTACCAGGTGCTCCGCCTCGTCGAGCTCCACCACCGCGTGAACGCCTTTCCCGAAGAGCTCTCGGGGGGCGAGCAGCAGCGGGTGGCTCTCGCGCGCGCCCTCGTCAACGAGCCCGAGCTCCTCGTGGCCGACGAGCCGACCGGCAACCTCGACCACCGCCTCGCCCAGGAGGTGATGCGGCTCTTCTCGCAGATCAACGTCCGCGGGACGACCGTCCTCGTCGCCACCCACGACGTGAACCTCATCCGGGAAACGGGCCGCCGGTGCCTCACGCTCGACCGCGGCGGCGTCCTCGAGGGGCTCGTGGAGGCCGCTCTCCCGCCACAGGCGGCCTGGCGGCGCGAGGGCGGCATCAAGCTCCCGCCTCGCGACGAGGACGCACGGTGAGGCGGGGAGCCGCGTTCGTCTCGCTCCTCGACGAGGCTCTTTCCGGTCTCTGGCGGGCGCGTCGCGTGACGGTCGTCTCCATTCTCCAGATCTCCTTCTCCCTCTTTCTCGTCGGCCTCTTCCTCCTCGCGGCGGAGAACCTCGGCGGCGTCGTCGACACGCTCCGCGAGGAGACCGCCGTGACCCTCTTCCTGCGCCCCGGCGCCGACGAGGCGTCGAAGGCGGCTCTCGAGACCAGGGCGATGGAGTCGAAGCTCGTCGCCGCGGTCCGGCGCGTCTCGCCCGAGGAGGCGCGGAGCCGGTTCGCCCGCTCGTTCGGCAGCCTCGCCGGCGCGGCGGGAACACTCTCCGGAAACCCCTTCCCGGCGTCCGTCGAGCTGGACCTCCTCCCGGGCGCGATCTCCTCCGCCGCCCTGCGTCCCTTCCTCGCGAACCTCGCCGCCCACCCCGCGGTCGAGGAGGTCCAGTTCGACGTCGACTGGATCCGCCGCCTTCGCGGCGTCGTCCGTCTCGTCGCCGCGGCGGGCCTGGCCACCGGAGTCCTGCTCGCGCTCGGCGCGGCCTTCACGATCGCCAACGTCGTGAGGCTGACGATCCTCCTCCACCGCGACGAGATCGACATCCTCCGGCTCGTCGGCGCGCCGGAGGTCCTGATCCGCGGTCCGTTTCTCCTCGGGGGCGTCCTGCAGGGGGTCCTCGGAGGGCTCGTGGCGCTCGGCCTCCTCGCCGTCGCCTTCCGGGGGCTCCTCTTCTTCGTCGCCTCGACGGAGAACGTCCTCCTCGGGGTCTTCGTCGTCCGGTTCCTCTCTCCCGCAACCTGCGGAGTCCTCGTTCTGGGAGGGGTCCTGGCGGGCCTCTTCGGCGGCACGATCGCCTCGCGCCGCGGCCACGTCTGAAATCGATCGGGGGGACCCGGACCGCCGAGTCCCCCCGCGGCGCCTTCGGCGCCTCCCCCTCCGCGCGGTGAGGACTCGCGCCGCGGCCACGTCTGACGAGCGGTTCAGACCGGGGAGGTTCTCTTCAGCCTGGAGAAGACCGCCGCGGCGATCTTCGGAGGAACGGTCCTCGGGACGAGGCGCCCCGTGAGGATCCAGGCGGAGTCGAGGAGGTTCGGGACGACGATCGCCCGGCCGCGATCGAGGCCGCGCAATCCTGCTTCGGCGACGGTCTCGGCCGAGAGCGACGGGAAGCGGACGCTCGCCCCGGGCGCCAGCCCCGCGACGCGGTGGAAGTCGGTCCGGGTCGTCCCGGGGCAGAGCGCCGTGACCACGACGCCCCGGCCCCTCAGCTCCTCGTGGAGCGCCTGCGAGTACGACAGGACGAACGCCTTCGTCGCGGCATAGACCGCCATGTAGGGCACCGGAAGAAACGCCGCGGTCGAGGCGACGTTGAGGACGTATCCGCCTCCCCGCGCACGCATCGGCGCCAGAAGCCGATGCGTCAGGTCGACGAGTGCCGCGACGTTCAGCTGCAGCATGCGGAGCGTCCGCTCGAGGTCCTGATCCTCCTGCGGCCCGTAGTAGCCGAAGGCGGCGTTGTTGACGAGGAGGCCCACCGGCTTCCCGGCGCCCTCCGTGGCGGCGGCGAGCCGTCCGGCGGCGCCTTCGGACGCGAGGTCCAGGACGATCGGCTCGACGGCGACGCCCGAGAGGGAGCGCAGCTCGCCGGCGAGCGCGGCGAGCGTGTCACCCGAGCGCGCGACGAGTAGCTGCGGGACCTTCCTCCGCGCGAGCCCCCTCGCGATCGCCTCGCCGATGCCGGCGGAGGCGCCGGTGACGAGGGCGAAGGAGCCCGGCCCAAGCGCGATCACCCGATCAGGTCCTCGGTCCCGTCGACGCCGAGGACGTTGCCCGTGAGCCAGGCCGTCTCCGGGCGCGCCACCGCGACGATCACGTTCGCCACGTCCTCGGGCGTCGTGAGCCGGCCCGCCGGGTGGACGGCCAGGACCCGTTCGATCATCTGCGCGTTGCCCGGGATCTTCCGGAGGGCGGGCGTGTCGGTGACGCCGGCGCGGATCGCGTTCACCGCGATCCCCTTGCCCACGAGCTCCACGGCGAGCTGGCGGCAGTGGCTCTCGAGGGCGGCCTTGGCGGCCGAGACCGCGCCGTACGACTGCCAGATCCGGTGCCCGCCGGCCGAGGTCATCGCGAACACGTGCGCGCCCGCGCCGAGGAGGCCGGCCGCGACGAGATCCTGCGTCCAGTAGACGAGCGAGTGGGCCATGACGTCCAGCGTCATCTCCATCTGCGCCTTCGTCATCCGTTCCTTCTCCTCGCCCAGGAACGGCTTCAGCGTCCCGAAGGCGAGCGAGTGGAGGACGACGTCGACCGCGGGCGCGTCCGCGGCCGCGGCGATCGCCTCCTTCATGCCGGCGATCACCTCCGCCCGCTTCTCGGCGTCGGCGGCGTTCACGTTCCAGAAGATCGACCGGCCGCCTGCGGCCTCGATCTCCCCGGCGATCCGCTCCACGTTCGGAAGGGTGGCGCGGCGGTCGAGGTGAACGCCGAAGACGTTCCGGCCGGCTTTCGCGAGGGCGATCGACGCCGCCTCGCCGAAACCGGAGGACGCACCGAGGACGAGGGCCCAGTTCCGCTTCACGTCAGACATGGCGCGGATTATCGGCACCCCCTTCTCCCCTGTATAGTCGGCTCCGAGGGCGGTAGGGATGCGCTTCGAGGCCGTTCGCAGGCTCCTCGAGAAACTCCAGAAGAGCGGCAAGAAGACCCTCGACTACGAGGAATCTGCCGGCAATTTCACCGACAGCGAGATGGCCTTCGGACGGCTCGTCCTTCCCCTGCTCGAGGACATGGACACCATGAAGAAGCTCCTCGAGGACCTCTCGCGCCGTGCCCGCGCGATGCAGTTCGTCCTCGACCGTCTTCCCGTGGCCGCTCTCGTTCTCGACGCCGAGGGAAACCTGCTCGCGATGAACACCGTCGCCAAGAAGCAGTTCGGAGGTCCCGCGATCACCTCGGCCGTCCTTCGAGCGGCGCGGCGCGCCCTCCACGGGGACGAGGAGTCGGCCTCGACCGTCGACGACCCGCGCCGTACCGGAGGCACCCTGCGGCTGGTGGCGGCCGACGTGGCGGAGGAGTCGACGGGAGGAGCCACCGGCAAGCCCTCCGTCGTCTTCGTCGTCTCGAACGACTCTCCCCCACCCGTCGACGAGGCGGATCTCGTCGCCCGGTTCGACCTCACGCGGGCGGAAGCGTCCGTCGTGTCTCTCGTCGCGCACGGTCTGTCGAACAGGGAGGCGGGCGAAAAGATGGGCCTTTCGATCGAGACCGTGCGGACGCACCTGGCCAGCGCCTTCCGCAAGACGGGCGCCCGCAACCGCGCCGGCCTCGCCGCCCTCGCCTACGGCGCCCGCTTCGGGCAGGGGCCGATCTCCGGCGCCTACCCGCCCGTCGAGGAGTGAACGCCGCGTCGCTTCGCGCCCTCCTGCGGGAGCGGCCGCTCCTCCTCGACGCCGCCCTCGGGACCGAGCTGTCACGGCGAGGCGCCCCGTCCGCCCCTCCGCTCTGGAGCGCCCGCGCCGTGCTCGAGACGCCCGGCCTCGTCCTGGCCGTGCACCGCGAGAACGTCGCCGCCGGGGCCGACATCCTCACCGCCTGCACGTTCCGGACGCAGCCCAGGCTCCTCGGCGAGGCGGCGCGCGACGCCACCCGGCACGCCGTCGCCCTCGCGCGGGAGGCGGCCTCCGTCCGCCCCGGCCTCCTCGTGGCCGGCTCCGTCGCTCCGGTCGAAGACTGCTGGCGTCCCGACCTCGTCCCGGCCGAAGCCGAGCTCGCCCGTCTCCACGCGCTCCACGCCGCGGCGCTCGCCGAGGCCGGTGTCGACCTCCTGCTCCTCGAGACGTTCGGAACGGCGCGCGAGTGGCTCGCCGCGGCGCGTGCGGCCACGGCCACCGGTCTCGCGGTCGTCGCCAGCGCCACGACGCGCGAGGATGGCGCGCTGCTCTCGGGCGAGCCGCTCGGAGGCGCCGCACGCGCCCTACTCGATCTCGCCTCTCCTCCCGTGGCGCTCGGTGTCAACTGCGTCCCTGCCCGGCGGCTCGGCGCGAGCCTCGCCCTCCTCGCCGCCGCCGCGCCCGGGGTTCCGCTCGCCGCGTACGGAAACCCGGGGATCGCGATCGACGAGGCGCTCGGCGTCTTCGCCGAGCCGATCGCGCCCGCCGACTACGCCCAGCTGGCGCTCTCCTGGATCGCCCTCGGCGCCCGCGTCGCCGGCGGCTGCTGCGGAACGCGGGCGGAGCACGTGGCCGCCCTCGCGGCCAGGCTCCACTCCGCCCGCCGCGCACCCCGGCCGGACGGCACCACCCCTTACGGGAAGTAGCCGCGGATCGTCTTCGCCCTCAGTCCGGGCTTCCCCAACCGGACCTCGACGAGCCGGTACACGTCGTCCTTCTTCTTCGACTCGTTGAGATAGCTCAGGAAGTACTGGGAGCGGACCTCGGTCTCGATCTTCCGGTAGATATCGGGCAGCTCCGCCGCCTTGCCGATGAAGAACGTCTCCCCGCCCGTGTCCTCGGCGAGCTCCTTCAGGCGGGACTTCAGCCCCATGTCGAACATCCCGAGGTCGAGGCCGATGAAGTAGATCGGCACCCCCGCGGTCCGCGCGTAGCGCTTCAGCGTCGGCCAGTCGGTGGAAGAGTGGTTGTCCTTGCCGTCCGTCAGGACGACGAGCGCCTTCTTGCCCGCGAGCGGACGGAACTGGTAGAGGCCGAGGACGATGGAGTCGTGGAACGCCGTCGCGCCCCCCGCGCGCGTCTCGCCGATCGCCCGGATCAGGTCGGTCCGGCGCGACGTCATCGGGGCGAGGAGCGACGGCCGCTCGCGGAACTCGATGACGAAGCCCTTGTCCTTCTCGCCGATCAGGTTCGTGACGAACTCGGTCGCCGCCTGCTTCACGAGGGGCATCGACTTGTCCATCGAGCCGGAGCCGTCGATCACCAGGCCGAGGGCCATCGGGAGCGACTCGGCGAACTCGAAAGCCGAGAGCTCCTTCTTTTCGCCGTCCTCCAGGACGGTGAAGTCCCCTCTCGAGAGCCCCTTCACGAAGCGCCCGGCCTCGTCGAAGACGGAGACGTTCAGCTCGACGAGGTTCACCTCCACGCTCGCCACGAGCCGGTTGTCCCCGCGCAGCATCCGGAAGTCGGAGTACTCCTTCCCCTCGAGGTCGAACGCCGACGCGCGCATCAGCGTCGCCTTCGCGACCTCGGCGGCCGGCACCGTCGCCCGGTAGGGGGGCGCCGTCCACTCCGCGACCTTGCGGTCGTCCAGCCACAGCTCGACCTTCTTCGCGGTCGCCCCGGCGACCGACTGGACCGAGACCTTCACCTCGGCGTCGGTCTTGCCCTTCGCCTTCGGAAGGTCGAGGACCCTCACCGCGAGCTTCGCTTCCTTCTCGTTCAGGGCCCACGCGTCGGCGTCGACGAAGTTGCCGAGCTTGTCGAAGCCGAGGGCGCGCAGCGTCTGTTTCCTCGGGACCGTCCCGAGGTCGATCTCGACGGTGAACGGAGGACGGTTCCTGACGAGGATCAGCTTCTCTCCGAGGTGGAACTCGACCCGCGTGATCGGGGCCTTCGCCTCGCACTCGATCCGGAGGAGCCCCACCGGGACCTCGCGCGTCGGCGGCAGGAAGCGCAGGAGGTCCCGGGCCCCGGCGGGCACCTCGTCGCGGTTGCCCTCTTCGAGGAGGATCGCCGAGGCCGTGACCGGCCCGGCGTCCTCGGCGCGGAACTCCGAGGTCATCTTCGGCACCGTCAGCGTGACGGCCCTCAATGCCAGCGCCTTCCCGGTGGCGGCTTCGAGCCGCAGGTTCAGCGAGACCTCGCCGGGAGGAAGCGACCTCAGGAACGAGGCGGTCAGGGGCCGGGTGACGTCCGTGTCGCCGAGGTCGACGTCGACCGGTTCGCGAAACGTGTCGACGACCTCGCCCGCCGCGCTCTTCGCCTCTCCCGCGACGAAGAAAGCGTAGACCCGCGGGGCGAGCCTCGCTTTCTCGCGCAGGTCGGACCGGGAGAAGGAAAGGGTGAAGCGGACCACCGTCTTCCCGGCGCTGGCTCCGAGGAACTGCTCGCGCAGCTCGAGCGGGATGGAGACGCCGAGCGCCTCCCCGGAGGTCTGCTGGACGGGCTGGCCGGCCACAGCGGGCTGCCCGCTGGCCGGAAGCGCCAGGACGGCGGCGAGGACGACGAGGAGCGAAGAGACGACACGTCGCACGGAGAGGACCTCCCGCCCGGTCTTACGCAAGAACCGGGCTTCCCGATGGCGCATCGTAGACCTCCGGAGCGGACGCCCGGCCCTCCCGCTCGTCGATCCGCAGGCCGAAGAACGACTCCACGGCCTCCAGGAACGCCTCGGGGCTCGGGAGCGACTGAATCTGGCGGCGCAGCTCCGTCCCCCGGGGGACGCCGTGCGTGTACCAGCCGGTGAACGTCTTCAGCTTTCCCATCATCCGCTTCGGGATGTCCTCCTCCGCCTCCCGGATCAGCCGGAAGTGCTGAAGGATGACGTCGCGCCTCTCCTCCAGCGTCGCCACGCGGTAAGTCCTGCCGGCGAGGAGGTCGGCCGCCTGCCGGAAGATCCAGGGATTCTTCATCGTCGCCCGCCCGATCATCACCGCGTCGCACCCCGTCTCGCGGAGCATCCTCGGAACGTCCTCGGGCGTCTCCACGTCGCCGTTGCCGACGACCGGGATCCGCACCGCCTCCTTCAGCCGGGCGATCCGGCTCCAGTCGGCGCGTCCCGAGTACATCTGCTTCGCCGTCCGCGGGTGCAGGGCGACGGCGGCGACCCCTTCCCCCTCGCAGATCCTCCCGAGCTCGGCGAAGTTGAGCGTCTCCTCCGTGATCCCGGCCCGGAACTTCACCGTGAGCGGCGTCGTCGGCAGCGCCTTGCGGCACGCCGCGATGATCCCCTTCGCACGCTCGAGGTCCCGCATCAGCCCCGCTCCGGCGCATCCCTTCAGGATCTTGTTCGCCGGGCAGCCCATGTTGATGTCGCAGACGTCGACCCCTTCCTCCTCGACCCGCCGGGCGGCCTCGGCCATGCGCGTGGCGTCGGCACCGTAGATCTGGATGGAGAGGGGGCGTTCCTCGGGCTCCCACCGGAGGAGCCGCTCGGTGCGGCGGTTGCCGCGGGTCAGGCCCTCGGAGGAGACGAACTCCATCGTGACGAGGCCGACGCCCCCCATCCGCCGCAGGAGCAGGCGGTACGTCCCGTCCGTGATTCCCGCCATCGGCGCGAGGACCAGCGGAGGGTCGACGACACAGGTGCGCGTCCCGGGGCTCTGGTAGATGAGCGGCATCGGAGGACGGGCGCGGGACGAAGGGTCCCGCGCCCGAAGCCGAGGACTTGCGTCAGCCGGCCGGGGGGGCCTGTGCAGCCGGAGCGGCGGGAGCAGCCGGAGCGGCGGGAGCTGCTGGAGCACCGGGCGCGGCGGGCGCTTCCGGACCGTCGACGACCTCGAAGAACCCCTGCGAGAGCGCGAAGGGAGCCTCGATCCGCTTTTCGGCCCGGTAGAGGGCGACGATGTAGCTGTGCTTGCCCACCGGGACGTTCTCCCAGATGGCGGGCGCCCAGGTCGTGAGGGTCTTCTGCGGGTCCTGGTTCAGGCGGTAGACGATCTGGCAGGCGTTGGCGTCGGTCGCCGGACCCACCTTGCAGCCCGTGACGTAGACGTCGAAGAGGATCCTCGCCGCTTCCGACTTCTTGAATTTTCCGCGCGGGCCGCCCACGGTGATGGCGGGCTGGGCCATGTCGAACGCCGGCTTCCCGTTCTTCTCGCCGACGTGGAACGTGACGGCCGCGAAGGCTCCGCTCTCGCGGATCGCCTCTTCCCAGGGCCGCTGGACGAAGGCGAGGAGCGTGTGCGTGCCCCTGGGCATCGCGGGGAAGATCCACGGCTTGTCGGTCTGGTACCACTCCGGCAGGATCCGCCCGTCGAGGACCAGCTGAACGTGCTGTCCCTTCCCCGTCGCCTCGTCCTTGAAGGTCTCGAAGTTCTCGACCGTGACCTTCACCTCGACGCGGGCCCCCTTCGGCGCGGGCTGGCCTGCGTCCGCCGCGG
The DNA here is from genome assembly GCA_016719485.1 of Holophagales bacterium. Lineage (NCBI taxonomy): Bacteria > Pseudomonadati > Acidobacteriota > Holophagae > Holophagales > Holophagales bacterium. Next base: position 46,212 of record JADJZB010000011.1, on the reverse strand, counting down.
GCCACGGGATGACCTCGTCCGCCGTGGGCGAGACGATCTTCACGACCACGGGGCCCTTGGGCCCGCGCCCGTCCGGGTACCCGGCGATCGGCGATTTCGGATCGACCGGGGTCTGGCCCAGGAGAGGCAGCGTTGCGATGAGGGCGGAGGCGAAGAGTGCGGCGAACGGCTTCATCGGCTTTGGCTCCTTGCTGGGCGACCCGGCTGCGCTTCGACCGGAGGGGCGCAAATGTACCAGAGGTGTCAACGCCGGCGAGGCGCGAGCAGGGGCCCTGCGTTACCGCGCCGGAGCATCCTCCCGCCGGTACCCTTCCGGAGCGCGGAAGAGCTCCGGGTCGATTCCGACCCGGACGTACGTCAGCTCGACGAACGTCTTGTCCTCCTTGCCGTCCGCTCTCGGCACGGCGCGCACCTTGCGCACGACCACACCGTCGAGGGCCGGCGTCGTCCAGTACGTCGTCGTCGGGGAGTTGAACGCGTCGGGGCGGTCGGCGAAGCGCCAGATGTTGCAGGCGTTCCCTGCGAAGACCGCGTCCGACTCGCGGTGGTAGTCCTTGATCCCCCGGCGGTTCGCTTCGGCGGCGTGGTTGAAGTCGGCGCCGAGCGGGAAGTCCTCGAGGTGGGCCAGGAGCGCCTCGGGGGTTCCCACCCGGTAGCTCTTCGTGGCCGGGTCTACCTCGAAGACCTCGCCTCCGGCCGTCTCGCGAATGAAGTACGTCGCGTTCTCGGCGTCGCTGGTCGACCGGCGGACCGCCTCGCCGCGGACCGCCAGCCGGAACTTCGCGAGCTCGGTGCCGCCTCCGCGAACGGTGACGAGAGCCGAGTAGCCGTCCGTCCTCGGCCGCGGGGGCGGCCCCATCAGCTTTCCGCACGCGGCCGAAAGAACCGGCGCCGCCACGAGAAGGAGGACGAGCGGCAGCCGCGTCTTCACGGCGCTCCCGTGATCGTCAGGCTCAGGAAGTGCTGCATCACGCCGAGCGCGCGGATCGTCACCCAGCGCGAGAGGTCCCCCTCCCTCTCGAGGGGGACGGGAAGCCGCACGCCGACGGGACGCTCCAGCTTCCAGCGCGCGCGGTGGTCGGCGCGGGCCACCAGGCGCGAGAGGGCGGCGTCGACCTCGGGAGAGCGCGGCGCACCCGCCGCGGCCATGCCACGGAGGAGCTCGAGGAGATCCGGCGGGTCTCCGACGGGGATCCCGGTCCGCTCCGCGTCGCCCGTCATCGCCGCGAGCTCGACGCTCCTCGCCCGCTCGATACAGAACGAGATCGCGTTGTTGACGGCCGCCGAGCGCTTCGGCTCGGCCACGGACGCCAGGACGAGGAGGTCCGCGGCCACGCTCGGGCCGACGTGGTCCGAGGTGACCCGGCGCCGCGCGAGGTGATCGACCGCGCCGAGGAGCCGCGTGTCGTCGCCGTAGCCCAGGAGGAAGAGCGCACGGCACGCGGAGACGAAGCCGCTGCCCACGGCGGGGGACTCACCCCGCTCGATGTCGACGATCACCCGCTCCCAGCGGGCGAGGAGGAGGTCGGCGGCGTGCCTGAGCTCCGGCACGTCGGCGTCACACCCGAGCTCGAGGAGAAGGAGGACATAGGACGTCCCGGGGTCCGTCGCCTCGGCGGAGTCGGACGGGCCGCCGGTCGGGAGCATCCCGCGCAGCTGCGGGAGGGCATCCTTCACGAAAGCGTCGCGCACGAGCACCTGCCGTGCCTTCCTTCGCTCGATGTCCTTCGCCGGGCGGTGGAGGAGGTCGCGCAGCGCGACGTAGCGCGCGGCGGGGCACTCGCGGGAGAGGAGCCAGTCGAGAGTCGAGAGCGGCACGGGGAACGCGCCAACGGGGAGACTTCGCGTGGCACGCGGCGTCAGCTCGCGGCGTACCGTCGCGGGCATCGCGTCCGCGACGACTGCTGTCCGCAGCGCGGCGGGCGGCCTCTCGCGCCGGACAGGCGGGGCCCCCTCGCGCGCCGGATGCCTCGACACCGAGGGCGGGCCGGACGGCCGGTCGGCCGGGCGGTAGGCCGGACGATCCGGCCGAGGCCCCCCAGGCCGATCGTCCCGGCGGAACGGCGGACGGTCCGGGCGTGGCCCCGCAGGCCTGTCGTCCCGCCGGAACGGCGGGCGATCCGGGCGCGGCCCACCAGGCCGGTCGTCCGGGCGGTAAGCCGGACGATCCGGCCGAGGCCCTGAGGTTCGATCGTCGCGGCGGAACGGCGGACGATCCGGACGCGGCCCGGCGGGCCGGTCGTCCCGGCGGAACGGCGGACGATCCGGGCGCGGCCCACCAGGCCGGTCGTCCGGGCGGTAGGCCGGACGATCCGGCCGAGGCCCTGAGGTTCGGTCGTCCCGGCGGAACGGCGGGCGATCCGGACGCGGCCCCGCGGGCCTGTCGTCCCGACGGAACGGCGGGCGATCCGGACGCGGCCCCGCGGGCCGGTCGTCCCGGCGAAACGGCGGGCGATCCGGACGCGGCCCCGCGGGCCGGTCGTCCCGGCGAAACGGCGGGCGATCCGGGCGCGGCCCCGCGGGCCGGTCGTCCCGGCGAAACGGCGGGCGATCCGGGCGTGGCGCCGAGGGACTGCCATCCCGCCGAAACGGCGGGCGGTCCGGGCGCGGCCCCGCGGGACGGTCGTCCCGGCGAAACGGCGGACGATCCGGGCGTGGCGCCGAAGGACTGCCATCCCGCCGAAACGGCGGGCGATCCGGCCGCGGCCCCGCGGGACGGTCGTAGTGGCCACCGGGCGCGCCGCCCTCGGCGCGCGGTGCGGGACGGTCGTCGGGCCTGAACGGAGGACGAACGCCGGGCCGTGCCGGCGGACGTCCGGTGGGCCGCCTGGGCGGCCCGGAGCGTGAGCCCCCTCGCGGTTTCATCGTGCGCGAGGATAATCCCTCGCGGGATGAACGTCTTCCGAAGCCAAGCGCCCCTCGTCGTCGCCCGCCGCGGTTCGACCCGCGACGCCGTCGAGAACACGATCGAGGCCTTCGACCAGGCCGAGGCCGACGGTGCCGACGCCCTCCACCTCGACGTCCGCCTCACGGCTGACGGTGAGGTCGTCGTATCCGCCGAGGCGGAAGTCGTTCTCGGCAACCGGCGGCTCCCTATCGCCTCCCTCTACCTTCCCGAGCTCCTCTCCGTCACGCTGACGAAGGGCGAGAAGAGCGGTGCGGTCCCGCTGCTGCGCGACGTCCTCACGCGCTACGGCCACGACGGCCGCTTCCTCGTCGAGCTCAAGCCCGGCCCCGCGCCGCGTCCCGGCCTCCTCGAGTTCCGTGTCGCCGCGCTCCTGACGCAGTTCAACGCCCTCGAGAGGAGCATCGTCGCGAGCTCCGCCCCGGAGCCTCTGCGGCGGACGCGCGAGACGCAGCCGGCCATGGAAACGGCGTTCTGCTACGACGGCACGGTCTACCGGCCCGAGGGGCGCCTCTGGCCGAACCTGCCGAACGGCTGCCGCGGCATCGCGCCGGCCGTCGCGCTCGCCTCCGAGCGCCTGTTCGCCGAGGCGAAGGCCGAGGAGATCGCCGTCCACGTCGCGACGGTGAACGACCCCGAGGAGGCCGTCCGCTTCGCGCGCCTCGGCGCCGCCTCCCTCGTCACCGACGACGTACCGGCCGTCGTGGCCGCCCTCCGCGCAGCCGGCCTCACCCGCCCGAACGCGCTCGCCCCGGCCTGAGTGTATTCGGGGGAACCCGGGCCCTTCGGGCCTGCGGCCGGTTCCCCCGAACCCCCTCCGCGCCGGCTGGCGTCGCGCTCAGCCGGCAGCGCGCTCCTCGAGCTGGATCTCGCCGTCCACCTCGAGGGCGAAGCGGCCGCGCATCACGGGAACGAGCCGGACGTCGGGGCACTTCGTCTCCAGCCTCTTGCGCAGCAGGATGAGCCGCGTCTCGAGGTTGTCCTTGACGGCCGGCAGTCCCAGCGAGGGGTCGAGCCTCAGCTCGCGGTTCGTGAACTCCCGCCGTCCCTCGTCCGTGCGGGCGCGGAGAAGCTTCCAGAGGATCTTCCCGGGAACGTTGCGGATCAGGTACTCGCCGTCCACGAAGACGCAGTCGTCGGCCGGGTAGTAGAGGAAGGTCCGGCGCGGCTTGTCGGCCCGCGGGATCGCCGCCGGCTTCGGCACCGGTGCCGCCTCATCCTCCGCCGGCTCGGAGAGCCGGTCGATGCCGATGGCGATCTGGTTCGCCAGGACGAGGAGGAACTCCTCGTGCCACTCCTCGAAGGCGAGCGGGTCGCGGCTCTCGAGCGCGAGGACCCCGATGAGCCGGTCCTCGACGAGGAGCGGCAGCGCGAGCTGACTCTCGGCGTCGGGCAAGCCGGGAAGCGGGATCTCGCGGCGAAGCTGGGGGCCTCCTCCCGCCGCCTCGATCGTCCCGCGCACGGCGCGCGAGTAACGCAGCAGCGACTCCATCCCCGAGAGGCGCAGCGGCGCACCCGTCGCCGCGACCGTCCCGATGAGTCCCTGCGCCACCGACACTTCCGCTCCGACGCCGCTCCCGCCGTATCCGTGGCTCGAGATCGTCACGAGCGTCCGCCCCTTCTCGTCGAGCAGCAGGAGCATCGAGTGGCGAAAGCCGAGGACCTCGTCGAGCGCGGCGAGGGCGTCGAAGAAGAGCGACTCGAGGTCGACCGCCCGGTTGATGCGGCAGGAGACGACGGAGAGCGCGCGGATCTCGGTCATCGGACCATCGACCAGCGCCGGCGCGTCGCATTTCTCCTTCGTCGCGGGCTCCAGGAACCCGTCGACCGGCCGGATCCACTCCACCTCGCAGACGTCGGCCGACAGGAGCCTGAAGATCCCTTTCATCCCCGTGTGCGAGGCGATCGCCTCGATCCGCAGGGCCATCTCCACGAAGAGGGGCGTGTCCGTCTCCGACCGCACGTACCGGAGACCGAGCTTCCACTCCTCGAACGTGATCGGGTCGATGACGGTGGCCGTCGCGCGCGGGTTCTCCTCGAGGTTGCGGCTCGTCTTGTTGAAGAACTGCCTCGAGATGGCGACATGCCGGTCGTCGACCTGGCGAATCTGGCTCAGGTAGGTGACGTTCGGCGTCCCGTCGAGGCCGCACGTGGCGAGCGACCCGGGGATGATTCCCTGGAAGCAGCGCCCGAGGGCGGGGAGCTTCCCGATCACGAGGCTTCCCCTCCCACGATCGGCTCTCCCGCGCGCGGACCCGGTGTCTGCTCGTAGGCCTCGCTGACGACGAACGTCGCCGCGTGGCAGGGCCACCTCGTCCGGCGCCTGACGACGGCGGGAGGGAGTCCGATCACCTCCACCTCGGTGTCGAATGCCGCCGCCATCCGCTCGACTCCGGTCCGCTCCTCCTCGCGGGCGGTCCGGAGCGTCTCGACCCGTCCCTTCAGCTGGACCGTGCGGTGCGTCAGGGGCTGCGAGAGGACGACCGCGATCGCCCCGTTGGCGCGCAGGTTCGCGAGGCTCGTTTCCGACGTCGCGACGGGAAGGTACACGGTCAGGCTTCGGCCGTCGGCCGAGGGCAGGGCGGCGGCGGCCATCACCTCGTCGGGGACGAACGCGTCGTCGCGCGTGGCCACGTGCACCGCGACGAGCCCCTCGACCAGGGCCGCCAGGTTTTCCGGAGCTTTCACGGTGGCCGGAGGTTACCGCAGCCCCCGTCGGTTAGTGAATTCTTAGGGAGCGTTAGTCAGTTCTTAGGTGGCCGGCCCCGGAGGCGCGCTACATCTTTCGGGTCACAAACACAAAGGAGATCGCTCATGACCGCCACCCTCAACGCCGCCGACGTCGTCCGCCGCATCGCCCTCGCCGCCGCAGCAGCCACCCTCGCCGCGTCGGCCGCCGCCCTCGCCGGCGAGACGCCGAAGAAGCCCCTCACCTTCGGCGCCTCGCCCGAAGTCTCGCGCGGCAAGTACCTCGTCGCCGTCATGGGGTGCGACGACTGCCACACGCCGATGAAGATGGGCGCCCGCGGCCCCGAGCCCGACATGACCCGCCGCCTCTCCGGCCACCCGCGGGAGCTGAAGGTCCCGGGCGGTCCTCCCGTCGACGGGAAGGGCTGGGTCTGGGCCGGAAACGCCACGAACACGGCCTTCGCGGGCCCCTGGGGCGTCACCTACGCCGTGAACCTCACCTCCGACGCCACCGGCATCGGCGCGTGGACGGAAGCGAACTTCGTCCGCGCGATCAAGGAAGGCAAGCACCTCGGCGTGGGGCGGCCGATCAACCCGCCGATGCCCTGGCCCGCCTACCGCCAGGCGACCGAGGACGACCTCAAGGCCGTCTACGCCTACCTGAAGACCGTGCCGCCCGTGAAGAACGCCGCCCCCGAGTACCAGCCGCCGCAGATGGCGAAGAAGTGACCCGGTCGTGACGCGGAACGCCCCGGCGCGGTGAGCTCCCCGCGCCGGGCCTTTCCGTCTCGACGCCCCCGGTCCGCTCTGCCAAGATCCCGCGCCAAACGCGCGGACGCCCGGGGCGGGGCGGAAGGGGCCGACGGCATGAGCGGAATCGAGCGGAGCCCGGAAAGTGTGGTCGGGGCGGGCGGGTTTGAACCGCCGACCTGTTGCTCCCAAAGCAACTGCGCTACCACTGCGCTACGCCCCGGCGCGGCGGATTTTCAGCCCGCGGCGGGGGGATGTCCACTCGCGGCCGGCGCCGGTCCCGGAGCGGCGTCGTGAGCCGTACCGTCCTGCTCCTGCACGGTCTCGGCGGCTCGGCCCAGGACTGGGCCGCGGCGGCGGCGGCGCTTCCGAAGGGTCTTTCGCCCCTGGCCCTCGACTTCCCCGGCTTCGGCGGGTCCACGCGCCCGCACGACAGCTACGACCCCGCCTCTCTCGCGCGCTGGGTCCTCGGCGAGATGGACGATCGCGGCGTGGAAACGGCGGTCGTCGTCGGCCACTCGCTCGGGGGCCGCGTCGCGGGCGAGCTCGCGGTCCTGGCGCCGAAGAGAATCCTGGCCCTCGGGCTCGTCTCGCCTCTCGGCGCGGTGACCTACGGCTTCACCGCCACTCTCAAGTGGAAGGCGATGTCGCGCGCCGCGCTCGTCAGCTCGGCGCCGGACACGTCCATGAGGAACGCCCTCGGCTACGGCTTCGCCGTCGACGGCGCCGGGAAGAAGGGTTTCGTGACGCGCGGGATGGCGGCGCGGACCGGCCCTCGCGCCCCGGCTGCGCTCCGGGCGCTCGAACGCTCGGTGGACGGGCTCCTCGCCGCGCCGCCCCTCTCGAAACGGCTCGCCGGGACGAAGGTCCCGCTCCTCCTCGTGACCGGCGCGGAAGACCCGCTCGCGCCTCCGAAGGACGTCGAGACGATCCTCGATGCCCGGGCCGACGCGAAAATCACCCGCCTCGCCGGCGTCGGCCACTACGCCCCGATCGAGGCGCCGAAGGACGTCGCGAAGCTGATCGCGGAGCTGGCGAAGAAGGCCTGAGGGCCGCGTCAGGCGGGCGGCAGCCAGTCGTCCGGGACGCGCCCTTCGAGCGCCTTGCGCTGCGCGCGGAAGAGGCGCCGGCAGCCCCGCTTGGCCACCGTGAGCATCTCGCGGAGGCGCTTGTCGTCGAACGGCTCGCGCTCGGCCGTCCCCTGCACCTCGACGTAGCGCCCGGTGGACGTGCCGACGACGTTCAGGTCGACGTGCGCGGTGGAGTCCTCGGAGTAGTCGAGGTCGAGCGCGACGAGGCCCTCGGGACGCTCGCGGTCGGGCAGGACGCCGACCGAGATCGCCGCGACCGCCTCGCGGAAGGGGCGCTTCTTCAGCCCGCCCCTCTTGCGAAGCGTCTCGAGGGCGAGCGCGAGGGCGACCCACCCGCCCGTCACCGAGGCGCAGCGCGTGCCGGCGTCGGCGACGAGGACGTCGCAGTCGAGCGTCACGGTCCAGTCCGGGAACGTCGTCCGGTCGGCCACGCCGCGCAGCGCGCGCCCGATGAGCCGCTGGATCTCGAGCGTGCGCCCCGTCTGCTTTCCCTTGGCGCCTTCCCTCGGCGACCGCTCGAGGGTCGCGCGGGGGAGCATCCCGTACTCGGCGGTGACCCATCCCTCGCCCGCATCGCGCAGGAACGGCGGGATCTTCTGCTCGAGCGTCGCGACGACGAGGACCTTCGTCTTTCCCTGGACGATGAGGCACGAGCCCTCGGCGTGCGGCACGACGCCGCACTCGAGGGACATGGGGCGGAGCTGGAGCGGGGAGCGACCGTCGAGGCGAGCCATCAGGGCGGAGCTTACGGCAGGTCGACGAGCTCCAGGACCGCCGCCTCGCGGCCGAGGAAGCGCCCGGCCACGCGGCGCAGGCGCTCGGAGGCGTCGGTGACGAGCAGGTGCGTCTCGCCAGGCCCGCCCTCGCGGCGCGCGCTGGCGCCGAGGAGCGTGTCGAGCTCGACCGCCGTGGAGGCCGCCGAGTCGACGAGGAGCGTCCCCTCGGGGAGGGCGGCGGCGATCGTCGTGGAGAGGAGCGGGTAGTGCGTGCAGCCGAGGACGACGACGCGGGCCCTCGCCTCGACGACGGGGGCGAGGTAGAGCCGCGCGGCGGCGCGCGCGACGTCGTTCTCCGTCCATCCTTCTTCCGCGAGCGGGACGAACAGCGGGCAGGCGACGTTCATCACCGTGCGGAACGGGTCGAGCGAGCGGATGGCACGGCCGTAGGCGTCGGAGGCGACCGTCGCCTCCGTGGCCAGGACGGCGATCGGCGCCTCGGCGGCGGGGCCGCTCAGGCCGCCCGCCCGCGCCAGCGCCGCGCGGGCTCCCGGCCCGACGACGCCCACGACGGGAACGTCCCCGGCCTCCTCGACGATGGCGTCGAGCGCGAGGGCCGAGGCCGTGTTGCACGCCACGACGAGCGCCTTGACCCCGCGCGAGAGGAGGAGCGAGACGGCACGGCGGGCGTACCGGCGCACGGTCTCGACCGACTTCGTGCCGTAGGGCAGGCGCGCCGTGTCTCCGAGGTAGAGGAGGTTCTCCGAAGGCAGGCGGCGGGCGACGGCGTCGAGGACGGTGAGCCCGCCGACGCCGGAGTCGAAGAGGCCGATGGGACGTTCGTCGGTCATGCGCGGTAGCTGCTTCTGGCGGGTTGCGGGGTGGGGCGCACCGCGGGACGCGGCGCGGCGACGGGAGGAAGCTTCGGGGACGGTGGAACCGGCGTCGCCGCGGGCACCGGTGACGCCGGCGGCTCGGGCATCGGCGCCACGAGCGGCGTCTCGTCGGCCGCACGGGAGAGGTCGGGAAGGAGCGGGTGGGTCAGGTCGACATGCCCGGCGAGCGTCTCCACCGGCTCGCCGCCGACGAGGAGGATGACGCGGGACACGGACGGGAGGTTCTTCGTGACGGTCAGGACGAGCGACTGCGCGGCGCCGATCTCCTCCGAGGAACCCGTCTCCCAGCGCTTCGGCGGCTCGGCGACCGCGGCTGGCGGCGCCTGCGTCGGGGTGGCCTCCGGCCCTTTCGCCGCGTCCTTTCCCGCGGGCCCGGTGGGCGTGGCCTCGGGCGAGAGCGGGGCCGCAGGGAGGAGCCCGGGCGGGGCGAGGTCGAGAACCGCGAGGCCGTCGGCGAGCCGGAACGCGGCGCGCAGCGTCCATCCGTCGGGGAAGGGCTTCAGCAGGTCCGGGTGGCGGGGCCCCTCCAGGACGGCCGCGCCGAGGCTCCGCAGGAACGCGACGTCGTCGACCGCCGCCGGGACCTCCCGCGCTTCGGGATGAAAGCGCTCATCCTCGGCCGACTCGAACCAGATCGACACGAGCCGCGCCGGGATCGGTGTCGGGGGCGGCGGAATCGTGCGGGTCGGCGTCGGCCGCGCGGCCACCTGCCGTTTTTGCCGTGCCTCGTGGACGCGCCTCCCGACGAAGAGCCCCAGCAGGAGGAGTACGAGGAGCGCGAGGAGCGCGAGGGCGAAGCGGCGCGGCATCGCGACGGCGTCAGCGCCGCCCGTTCGGCGGCGGGACGAACGGAACCGGCGCGACGGCGTCGGCCGCAGCCCGGAAGAATGTGTCGAGGGAGCCCGCGAGGGTCTCGGCCACCGCTCTCCGGAACTCCTCGGAGGCGATCTTCTGCTCCTCCTCGAGGTTGGAGATGAAGGCGACCTCCACGAGGACGGCCGGCGCGTTGACGCCGATCAGGACGCGGAACGGCGCCTGCTTGACGCCGCGGGTCGTGATGCCGAGGAGGCGGTTGAAGTCGCCCTGGATGATCTCGGCGAGGCGGCTCGACGCCGTGATGTGCTGGTTCTGGGCGAGGTCCCAGAGGATCAGGTCGAGGTCGCGCAGCGCCGCGTTCGTCTCGGCGGAGGGCGTCGCCGTCGGCTCCGCCTCGTTCTCGGCCTCGGCGAGCGCGGCCGCGGCACGGTCGGACGCGTCGAGCGAGAGGTAGTAGACCTCCGTCCCGTGCGCCGACGCGGCCCGCGACGCGTTCATGTGGAGCGACAGGAAGACGTCGGCCTTTGCCGCGTTGGAGATCGCCGTCCGGTCCTGCAGGCCCACGGAGGCGTCGCTGTCGCGGGTCGTCACGACGCGGTAGCCGCGGGCCGTGAGGACCTCGCGCACCGTTTTCGACAGGGCGAGGACCACGTCCTTCTCCAGCAGTCCGCCCGGCCCCCTGGCCCCTTCTTCCGTCCCGCCGTGACCCGGGTCGATCACGACGACGCGCGGCGCGGGCCGCGGCGTGGGGGTGGGCACGACGAGGGCGCCCGGGACCGGGCTCGCGGCGGGTGCGGGCACGAAGCCGACCGGCGGCGGCGGCGCCCCGCGCGTCACGTCGACGACGAGGCGCGGCGGGCCCGCGAGCGGGTAGACGTTCGTGGAGAGGTCCTTCCCCTTCAGGACGACCGCCAGCTCCGACGGGCGCAGGAACAGGCGCGCGACCCGGGTGTCGTCCACCGCCATCTCGGGGAGGGCCGGCACGAGCTTGACTCCCGGGAACCTCAGGACGACCTGCTCGTCCCCCTTCTCCACCCGGAACGACGGCGGCTTCGTGAAGCGGAAGACGACCTTTGTCGTCCCCTCGAAGGCCGACACCGTCGCCTCGACGCCGATCTCCGGCGTCTCCACCCGCCGCGCGGCGAGCGTGCGCCCGACCCGGTCCCACGAGAACGTGACGCCGAACAGGGGCGAGAGGACGCGGCTGAAGAAGTCGGCGTCGGCGAAGGCCGTGGAGCCCTCGCCGCGCACGGGGGACGCGAGCTGGACGAGCTTCGTGTCGACGACGGCGATGGCCGTCTCCGTCCCGAAGACCGCGGTGTGCGGCCCGACCTTCAGCTCGTAGGAGGCGGTGGCCGCCTCGTACGACAGCGTCCCGCCGAGCGCCGTCGCGACGTCGCCCACCGAGACGAACGTCTTTCCGTCGGCGTCCGTCGCCCGGACGAGGAGCGAAGAGCCCGCCGGCTGGACGAACGTGGCCGGCGGTGCGGGGACGGCGAGGCCGGGCCACGCAGCGGCCAGGGCGGCCATGAGGGCCAGACGCGGAAGGAGGGCGGGCCGGGACACTCGCCGGGATTATGGACGCGCGGGGCCCGCCCGCGGTGCGAACGCCGAAAACGGCCGTCCCGCGCGCCCCGCGCGCCTAGAATTCCCACTGCGCGACCGGAGGACGCCATGCCTGACTCGATCCCCCGACGGACGACGACGCCGTGCGCGGCCTCGGTGCAGCTGAGCGGTGGCGCCCGCCTCGACGTGACCTTCTGGCTCCTCCCCGATGCCCAGCGGGATCCCGGCTTCACGCCCCTTCGCGTCCTCCTCGAAGAGGACCGCCGGTTCTTGCCCGTCGGTCTCGCGGACGGCTCGAGCGGGCTCCTCTCGCGCGACGCGCTCGTCACGATCGAGATCGACGCCGACGGGCCGGGCGCCGAGCCGGGCCTGGTGGAGGGGACGACCCTCGACCTCGTGACGCTCCACCTCGTCTCCGGCCAGGACGTCTCCGGGATCCTGCGGTCCACGGCGATCGAGGGCCACGCGCGGATGTCCGACGTCTTCAATTCCGTCGGACGTTTCGTCGTGATCGGGCTGGGCACGCGTCTCGTCTTCGTCGCGACGGCGCACATCGCGCGCGTGTCGTTCTGAAGGGGGACGGGACATGGCCTCTCGCATCGACCTCCTCGTCGCCAACCTCCTCCAGACCGAGGGCGAGGCCCTCTACATCATTCCCGGCGAGCGGCTCTTCATGACCCGCGGCACCACCCGCGCCTTCGTCGGGCGCGAGCCCGTCAGCCTCGAGTCGTTCCGCGCGGTCGTCGCCGAAGTGGCCCCGGGCCGGGACGCCGAGGAGCTCGCCCGGAGCCGCCACGGCATCCCCCTCGACCTCGGCCCCGGGAGGGAATCCGTCGAGATCCGCTTCGGCCTCCTCGGGGGGAGGGCGGGCATCATGATCTGCCGCCCGGCGCGCAAGGCCCCGAGCTTCTACGCCGAGCCCGAGCCCCCGCCCGCGCCCGCTCCGGTCCCGACCCCGGTCGACGGGCTCGCGTACACGCCTTCGCCGGCCGCCCCGGCGATCGCGCCGATCGCGCCGTCCCGGACCGAACGGCCGCTCGACGCGATCCTCCTCCGGATGCTCGAGCTGAAGGCTTCGGACGTCCACCTCTCCTCGGGAACCCGGCCCGTCTTCCGCATCCACGGAGACATGGCCGAGCAGCTCGACCACCCCCGCCTCGAGTCGGACGAGGTCGAGAAGGCCCTCGCCCCCATCTTTCCCGAGAAGAACCGGACGGAGTTCCTGGAGCGCAACGACACCGACTTCGCCTACGAGATCCCCGGCGTCGCGCGGTTCCGCGTCAACGTCTTCCGCGACCGGCACGGCGTCGGAGCCGTCCTCCGCCAGATCCCGATCGAGATCCTCACCGTGCAGCAGCTCGGCCTCCCCGAGGCGGTCGTGAAGCTCGGAGACCTCTCGAAGGGGCTCGTCCTCGTGACCGGCCCGACCGGCTCCGGCAAGTCGACGACGCTCGCCGCGATCATCGACTACGTCAACGAGACGCGGACCGACCACATCATCACCATCGAGGACCCGGTCGAGTTCGTCCACCGCAACAAGAAGTGCCTCGTGAACCAGCGCGAGGTGCGCAGCCACACCCGCTCCTTCAAGGACGCCCTCCGGGCCGCGCTGCGCGAGGACCCCGACATCGTCATGGTCGGCGAGATGCGCGACCTCGAGACGATCGCCATCGCCATCGAGACGGCCGAGACCGGCCACCTCGTCTTCGGGACCCTGCACACGACGACCGCGACCTCCACCGTCGACCGGATCGTCGACCAGTTCCCGGCGGACCGGCAGCAGCAGATCCGGACGATGCTCGCCGACTCTCTCAAGGGGGTCGTCGCGCAGACGCTCTGCAAGAAGATCGGCGGGGGGCGCGTCGCGGCGCTCGAGATCCTCCTCACGAACAACGCCGTCGCGAACCTCATCCGCGACGGAAAGACGTTCCAGCTCCCGTCGATCCTCCAGACGTCGAAGGCGCAGGGAATGCGCCTCCTGAACGACTCGCTCGTCGACCTCGTGAAGCGCGGGCTCGTCGAGCCCCGGGAGGCGTACATGAAGGCGGTCGACAAGGCCGGCCTCCTGGGAGCCTTCCGGACCAACGACATCGCCCTGCCCGAGGCCCCGGCAGCCTAGGCGAAGGGAGGAGTGCGGCAGCGGTCAGTTGCCGTCGCTCTCGCCCCACGCGAGCGCCAGCGCGGCGATCCGGCGGACCAGGTCGGCGGCGCTCGATGGCGCGCCTCCGAGGTTCCCCCGGGTCAGCCGCAGCGCAGCGTCGAGTGAAGCGGCTCCCGACGTACCCGGCGCATGGAAGACGAGCCGGGCGACGCCCGCGGCGCCGGCCGCGATCACCTGCAGCATCGCCATCAGGACCCGGTTTCCGCCGAACGCCCCGCACCCCCAGAAGCCGGTGTGGACCGCGACCGGGCCGGCGCCGCTCTCGAGGACGGCGGCCCGAAAGCCGGTGAAGGCCGTCGTCAGGACGTGCGTGATCTGCCCGTCCGAGTACGGGCCGTGCCCCCCCGCCGGCGCGGCCATCGCGATGATGTTCGTCACCGTCGGCGGGTCGATGCGCCTCGTGGCACGCCGGACAACCTCGGCTGCGGCCCTCCCGAACTCGTTCCCGTAAAGGCCCCTCGGGCGTCCCTCTGCCGGGTCGGGGTCCGTGGCGACGTGGCAGCGGCGCTGGGCGCCCGCCACCAGCACCGGCGTCGGCCGGCCCCGCTCGACGGTCAGCGCGGCCGCCCCCTCCGCCAGCAGCGCTTCCCTGAGAGAGCCGAGGATCGGGTGCTCCGCGACCTGGATCTCGTCCTGCGCGAAGAGGGAGCTCCCGTAGGCGAAGAAGAGATGGGGATCGGCGAAGTTCACGTGCCACTCGACCGCCCCTGCCGCCGTGAGGACCGGCCGGTAGTCGTAGAAGCCGTCGTGACGCACCACGCGCCCGATCGCCGATGCGACGGCGAGCGTCCCGGGCAGTGGCATCGCGGCCCACCTCGAGGCGACGATCCGCCCTCCGTGCGACGACCCCGGCGGGCAGGCGACCTCGAGGACGACCCGCTTGTTCGGGTCGTGAAGCAGAGGAGGGTGAGCGGCATAGAGGCTCCGTGCCTCGAAGGTCCGACGCTCCAGGGGCTGCCCGAGCTCCGTCATTCCCTGTTCCCGCCTTTCTTCCGTCACGATGGGAAGGGTGGCCCCCACTCTCGGACGGATGGCGTCCGAGGGGGCCGCGATCCGCGAGTTCGTCGAGGCCGATCCGGGCGAGGGTGTTTCTCCTGGCCTCATCTGAGCAGCCGGATCTCCACGCCCGCAGAGACCTTCGTCCACGCAGAATCAGAAGTCACGGCCGGAACGCCGAGATCTCTCGCGAGCGCCAGGCAGGCCCTGTCGCCGAGAGAGAGGCCGGCCTTCCTCGTCCCCGCTCGAAGCGCGCCCGCCGCCCAGGCCGCCCGCTCGTCGAAGGCGCGCACGTCGAGCCCGAGCCCGCCGAGGGCATCCTCCGCCTCCTCGCGAGGCATTCCGGATTCGAGGAGCTTCGCGACGACCTCGGAGAGGTTCACGGCGCTCACGGCCGCGTCCTCCAGTGCCTGGGCCACGGCGGCCGCCCCCGGCTCGTCGTTCAGCAGGACGAGGATCGCGGAGGCGTCGAGGACGACCCTAGCCACGCCGCCACTCCGCCCGCCGTTCGGCGATCAGCTCGCCCGCCAGGCTTCGTCCGGGCTTCACGTAGCGTCGAACGCGCGCCTGCGCGGCCTTGACGGCCTCGCTCCTCGCCACGACGCGCAGCTCCCCGCCGGCCACGCGGAGGGTGACGCTCGCCCCGGGCATCAGGCCGAGGTTCCGCCGGAGTGCGGCAGGAATGACGAGTCTGCCAGATACGTCGATATGTGCCGTAATCTCGTTCATCTGCCACCTCGGCGCAAGTTTACCCGTTGGACCTCGGAGCTTGCCCCGGACGCTGATGTCTACTAATCTGTAGACATGAAGTCGGCCTCGACCACCATCCGGATTCCGGCCGGGATGCACGAGGAGCTTCGAGGCTTCGCGGAGCAAGAGCACTCGACGCTGACGGGGATCCTCGTC
This sequence comes from Holophagales bacterium, assembly GCA_016719485.1. Classification (NCBI taxonomy): domain Bacteria; kingdom Pseudomonadati; phylum Acidobacteriota; class Holophagae; order Holophagales; species Holophagales bacterium. The sequence continues at coordinate 30,721 of JADJZB010000011.1, read as the reverse complement.
GAAGCGCTCGAGCTCTACCGGCGCGAGCGGTTCGTGGCCCGGGTGAACGCCGGTTACTCCCTCCTGCGGGAGGAGACGGCCGCGTGGAAGGGCCACCTCGCCGAGCGGGAGGCCTGGGATTCGACGCTCGAAGATGGCGTTCCAAAGAAGACGAAGCCGCCCCGCAGGAAGAAGCGGTGATCACGTCCTTCCCTCGCCGAGGGGAGGTCTGGTTCGCAGACCTCAACCCGACCCGCGGACACGAGCAGCGCGGCACGCGCCCGGTGCTCGTGCTCTCGGTCGACAGTTTCAACGGCGGTCCGGCCGAGCTCGTGACGGTGCTTCCCGTCACCTCGACCGTCCGCCCCATTCCTTCGCACGTCGAAGTGCAGGCGCCGGAGGGCGGGCTCGAGAGCCGCTCCGCCATCCTGGCCGACCAGGTGCGGACGATCGCGCGGGAGCGGCTCGTCCGGCGCTCGGGCGCCGTCTCCAGGACCACGCTGCAACGGGTCGAGGAGGTCGTCCGGTTCCTGCTCGGGCTCTGATCCGGCACAGGCCTCTCCCTCTCGCGTCAGTACACGAACCGCGGCCCTGCCCGTCCCCTCACCAGAACATCAGGTCCTCCCGTCGCACGACCTCGTAGCCGGCCCTGAGGAGCATCGCGATCACCCTGGGCCGGTACTTCTCCTCGAGGCGCAGCACGTGGCCGTTGATGCACGTCGCCTCCCAGCGGCAGAAGCGGGAGACGACCTCGGCGGGCAGCACGTCCGCCATCTCCTTCTGGAGCCACGGGGATGTCCCGTCGCGGCCGGGAACGCTGGATCAACGGCCGTCGGCCAGGGCTCTGGCCCGCCTGTCGAACGCATTCCGATCCGCTCGTACTCCTCGGGCGGCATCGCGGCCTGGAACGCGCCCCCAGGCCGGTGATCGCCTGTGAAGGGCGCGATCTCTTCGGCCCCGCGGTCCCTCCGGGGATGCCGAGAACGGGACCCGGCCCCGGCTCTGCACCACCTCGGGTCGCGGGCTCGACCGGCGGGCCAGGTCGGAGCCGGCTCCTGCCCTCTTCAGCCGGCGCCCGGGCGCAGGGCTGCCTGTTGCTCAAAGAACCGTGCCGGGAAGGGCCCCGGCACCACGAGGATTATCTCGCCGGGCCAGAGGGAAAGCTACGGCGCGGGGGTGGACAGATGGCGTCCGGAGGGTCACGGCCAGACGGTGAACCCGGCCGCCGCGAAATGGCGGTCGAAGGTGAAGACGCGAGTGAGCCTGTGCCGGCGCATCAGGGAGAACGACACGCAGTCGGTGAAGCTCACCTCCTGGTCTGCCAGCTTCCGGAATAGTGCCAGGGCGGACTGTTCGTCCGCGGCGTCGGGACGGAGGATGGTCAGGACCCGGGACGCGTAAGCCGCCTCGGCCCGATCGGCGGCGAAGGGGTAGGAAGTGCGCCGCGCGAGCAGCGTGAACGTCTCGTCCAGGACGAAGCTGCTCGTGAAGAGCGGCGACTTCGCCTTCTCGAGCTCCTTCCACGCCCGCCGGGCCTTCGCGTGAAACTGGTCGTGTGAGACGTGCCGGGCGAGGAAGGCTCCCGTGTCGACGAAGATCACGCGTCCTCACCGTACAGGTAGCGGTCGTGTGCGGCCGAAAGGTCCTTCGGTGCCTTCCCCGAAAAGACGGCGGCGTCGGCAAAGAGAGGGTCGTCGGCCCGAACCGGTGCAGCCGTCGGGAGAGCCGAGTCGAGTGACTCGCGAATCAGCTCCCCGAGCGAAACCCCCCGCTCGCGGGCACGGACGAAGGCCCGGCGACGGAGGTCGGCCGGCAGCATCACGGTGGTGCGCTTCATCGGGGGCGTGGGGCGGCTCGACATGACCGACATAATAGGAGTGGCATAACACTCGGGCAAGGGGAGGTGCCGGCGCGAGGCCCAGTGCCTGCAGCAAGTGCGCCTGACTCCCCTTTGCCGAGGAGGCGCAGGCGAGGGTAGCCTTCCGGGAAAGGGGCGAACATGAACACCCGCGTCTGCTGGATGCTTGAGCTGCAGGTCCGCGAGGGCCGCGACGAGGAGTTCCGCGCGCTGATGGCCGAGATGGCCGCCGCCACCGAGGCGAACGAGCCCGGCACGCTCGACTACGAGTGGAGCCTGAGCGCCGACGGCCGGCAGTGCCACCTCTGGGAGCGCTACGCCGACTCCGCCGCGGCGATGGGTCACGCCGCCACATTCGGCGGCCGTTACGCCGCCCGCTTCTTCGACGTCCTCACCCCCGTCCGCCTCGTCCTCTACGGCTCCCCGAGCGACGAGGTGAAGGCCGCGCTCGCCCCTTTCAACCCGGTCGTCATGGCGCCCGCGGCGGGGTTCAGCAGGTAGCGAGGACGGCAGGAGCGCGGGATAATGGCGAAGTGAAGAGCGAGGCTGCGGAAGGCGAGAGGGAACCCGTCCGAATGGTCCGCGTGCTGCGAGACGCTTCGAACGACGACGGGTCTTTCGACCTCGATTTCTGGCGCGAGGTGGGTGCCGAGGGGCGGCTTGCCGCCGTCTGGCAGATGGTGGGCGAAGCCCGGGCATTCCGGGGAGAGGTGGGGCCTGAACCCCGACTTCAGAGATCTGCTGTCCGCGTTTTCCGCGGCTGAGGTCCGTTTCCTCGTCGTCGGGGCCCACGCGGTCACGTTCCACGCCGTCCCCCGGTACAAGAAGGACATCGACCTCTGGGTCGAGCCGACGCTCGAGAACGCGAAGCGGGCCTGGGAAGCGCTCGCGCGTTTCGGGGCGCCGCTCGAAGGGGTCGAGGTGGACGACCTCCTCGATTCCAAGCGGGCCTGCGGGCGCCCGCAGGACCTCCTCGACGCCGAGTGGCTCGAGAAGGCGAGGCAGCGGCGCTAGGTCCTCCACGCTCGCGCTCCGCCCCCCATTCCTGCCGTCTCACCAGAACATCAGGTCCTCCGCGGTCGCGAGGGAGGCCTCCTTCGCCGACAAGTGAGTATGAGCATTGATATGATCACACGAAGGAGCCCCGGATGAACCTCTCCAGGGTCACCGTCACGCTCCCGGAAGGCGTCCTCGCCGAGATGGACCGGCTGGCCTCCAACAGGAGCCGGTTCGTTCTGGACGCCGTCACGCGGGAACTGGCCCGCCGGCGACGGGCTGCACTTCGTGTCTCCCTTTCCTCTCCGCACCCCGAGAGCGGCGTGATTGCCGAGGCCGGAGTCGGAGAGTGGGGACGGACCCTGCCCGCCGAGGACGCCGAGGGTCTCCTCGAGCCCGAGCAGGGCCGTCGCGTCCGGTGGGTGGAAGGAAAGGGATGGCGCGAGGTCTAGTCGTGCGGCTCGAACGCGGCACCGTCGTCCTCGTTGACCTCGACCCGACCATCGGGCACGAACAGAAGAACGCGCGACCCTGCGTCATCGTCAGCGACCCCGTCATTGCCGCCGACCAGCGCTACGCCCTCGTCGGCGTCGTTCCCCTCACCGGGACGGAAGGACGTGGTGCGCTCTATCCGAAGGTGTCGGCCGGCTCCGGCGGTCTGCGGAAGGACTCGTGGGCGTTGACCGACCAGGTTCGGTCCATCGACAAGCGCCGCATCGTCGCGGCCTATCGTCCGCTCGACGCCGCCGTGATGGAAGCGATCGACGAAGGGCTCCGGCTGTTCCTCGGCCTGGGCACGGAGCCTCGGGAGCCCTGACGCCCGGCTGGACTGCGAGGATCAGGTTTCGGGAACCTGCCCACCCCTGGCGCCTTCCTCTCTCGTTGTTTAGACTTCATACGGAAACACTGAATAACGAAACCCGCTATTCAGCTCTCCTGAAAGAGCGAAGCCGCCGATGAAGCGAGGGACGACCGGGCGATACGAGAGAGCGACCTCCGGGGGCGAGGCGGTGAGAGCCTTCGTTCCGTCCCCGCTGCCGCCTGCCCCGCTCCCGCTCCTCGAGGGCGAGCTCCAGCTCGCCCTCGAACGGGCGCACCTCGCGCTGGGTCGCCTCGACAGCGTCTCGACCCTCCTGCCCGACACCGCGCTCTTCCTCTACGCGTACGTGCGCAAGGAGGCCGTTCTCTCCTCTCAGATCGAAGGCACGCAGTCGTCGCTGTCTGACCTCCTGCTCTTCGAGCTCAACGAGCTTCCGGGCGTTCCCCTGGACGACGTCGTCGAGGTGTCGAACACCGTCGCGGCGCTGGATCACGGCCTCGCCCGCCTCCGAGAGGGGTTCCCGCTCTCGAATCGGCTGATCCGGGAGATACACGCCGTCCTGCTCTCGAAGGGACGCGGTTCGGGGAAGGAGCCGGGCGAGTTCCGTCGTTCCCAGAACTGGATCGACCTCGAGCGCTTCCTCCACGACGACACCCTGCGCCTTCCCGCAGTCGTTCGGGCCGGCCTCGCTCACGTGCAGTTCGAGACGATCCACCCCTTCCTCGACGGGAACGGCCGCGTTGGGCGGCTCCTGATCACCCTCCTCCTGTGTCACTCCGGTGTCCTGCGGGAGCCCCTCCTGTACCTCAGCCTCTACCTCAAGCAGCACCGGACCGACTACTACGGCCACCTCGATGCCGTGCGAAAGGACGGCGACTGGGAGGCGTGGCTCGACTTCTTTCTCGAGGGCGTGAGCCAGACGGCAGACGGGGCGACCTCGACGGCACGGCGTCTCGCGGCTCTCTTCAGCGAGGACCGGGCGAAGATCGTGCCGCGAGGACGTCTCGCCGGCTCGGCGCTGCGCGTGCACGACGCGCTCAAGACGCGCCCCGTGACCACGGTGAAGGAGCTGCGGGCGCGAACGGCGCTCTCGTTCCCGGCAGCGTCCGCCGCGATGAACCTCCTGATCGACCTGGGAATTGCGCGGGAGCTGACGGGCCGCCGCCGCAACCGAGTCTTCGCCTACGACCGCTACCTCGCCCTTCTCAACGAAGGGACAGATGCTCCGCTGGCCGACGGTTCCTGAGCCGCGCCCCCACCCCCGCCCCGGCAGCTCCACCCCGTTCCTCGCGAACACGTGCAGCCGCAGCCGCGCGCGCGACGCCGCGACGTAGAGGTTGCTGGGCTTCATCGCCCACTCGCTCCCGTCCACGTCGAGGAGGAGGACCACTTCGGCCTCCAGCCCCTTGAACCTGTACGGCGTCGCGTCAGTTAACTCCGCGCCCGCGGTGCAGCTTCCTCCGAAGCTTGAACCGCCGACGAGGCGCGCATACGATCTGCCCGCGTGGCGTTTGAGATCGTCGGCAAGATCACTGCGGTCACCGTCATTGCGACGGGCTCGGGATCCGACAACTCGCCGGGCTGCGAGAGACATATGGCGAAGGCCACTGGCGTTAACTCGACTAGCCGGAGCACCTCGCCCGCCTACCTGCTCTGCGTCGATTCGGGGGCCAGCGACGACCTTCAGGTGCGGCGTCTCTATCGCGTCATCCCGGACCCCGCCGCCGCCCGTAGCGACTACGTGCGCGTCGTGGACGACTCCGGAGAGGACTACCTCTACCCGGCGAGCTGCTTCATCCCCCTCGAACTTCCCCAGCCAGCTCACGTCGCCCTCGGCCGCCTCGCCCGCTAAGGCCGGCGCTCCTACCCCGAGCCCATCTCGGCTCCACTTCCTGACGCGCAAGGGGCTCGATCGAGGCACCTACGACCGCTCCCGCCGTTGCTAGACTCGGCCTCGCCATGCACGTGACAGTCGAAGACCTGCTGCCCCTCGTGGCGGAGCTCACGCGGGAGGAGAGGATTCGCCTCTCGCAGCTCGCCCTCCAGGTCACGGGCCCGGAAAAGAGGGAAGAAGCGGCTGCCGATGCCTATCGGAACTCCCAGATCCAGAACCACGAATTCGTCGGCAGCGAGGACCCGCTGGCCTGGGACGCTGAGGGCTGGGAAGACGTCGAACGCACCTTCGCCCTTGGCGGCAGGTAACTCCCCGCCCCGGCACCTCCGCCATTGGCATCATGAGAAGGTCATGACAGCGAACGTGAAGATCATGGTGGAGAAGCACCCCGACACGTACGTGGCCTACCCCATAGGCTTCAAAGGGGTTGTCGTCGGGCAGGGCGCAACTTACGAAGAGGCCCTCGATGATGTTCGCTCGGCGATCGCCTTTCACATCGAGGCGTTCGGCTCATCGGAGTTCGAGCAGGACGATCCTGTGGTGGAGGCCTTCGTCGCCGAGACTCGAGTGGCCGTCTGAATGGCGAAGTTCCCCGCCGACGCGTCTCAGGAAAGGGTCCTCGACCGGTGAACCCGCGAAAGCTCCTCCTGAAGGCGCTCCAGTCTCCACACAACCTCCGATTCGCGGAAGTCTGCAGCCTGGCGGAGGCCTTCGGGTTCCGGCTCTCCCGGACCGGCGGAAGCCACCACATCTACGTCCACCCGGCGATTCCGGAGCTGCTGAATCTCCAGGAGGTCCAGGGACAGGCCAAGGCCTACCAGGTGAGGCAGTTGCTCCGGCTCGTGGAGCGGCATAACCTCGAGATCGGTGACGCGGAATGACCGACTACCACATCAACATCTTCCCGAGTGACGAGGACGCCGGCTACATCGCCGACATCCCTGACCTCGCGCACTGCTCCGCGTTCGGCGACACCCCGGAGTCCGCCCTTGCCGAGGTCCTCAAGGCCAAGGCTCTCTGGCTCGAGGCGGCGAGGGCCGAGGGGAAGCCGGTTCCCCCGCCCCTGTTCCGGCCGGCGATCTACAAGGTCGCGTAGGCCCGCCCCGGCAGCACCACCCCCTCCTTCACGAACACGTGCAGCCGCAGCCGCGCGCGCGACGCCGCCACGTAGAGGTTGCGCGGCTCGAGCGACCAGCGGCTCCCGTCCACGTCGAGGAGGAGAACCACGTCGGCCTCCAGACCTATACCTGTGCCTCGACTGCATTCGCAGCGCGCCGGGCACGCCGGCCGTCCCGTCGTCGCCGATCGGCACCACCGGGAAGCCCGCCAGCTCGGCCACCCCCGCCAGGCACGAGTTCGCGATGCCACATCCCGACGATCGCCACCCTCTCGAGCCCGATCTCCTCCTTCAGGAGGAGCTGCGCGATCAGCGCCCCGGCCTTCTCGAGCTCGTCGGCCGCGTTGCGCCAGCGGTGGACCTTCGGCTCCTCGCCCCGCACCGTCCACGGCGACCCGCGACTCGGAAGCCCTCGACTTCCGAGTTGCTTCCGAGTCGTTCGCCCCCGTGCGAACCCTCTCGCGGCGCGACCTCGAGACCCTGCGGCTCGTGGTGACCCACCAGCGGCACAGCGTGCCTACGTTCGGCGGCCTGCTCCTCTTCGGCCGGGCTCGCCTGACCCGTTTCCCGGACGCCTGGATCCAGGCGGGCCGCTTCATGGCGCCCGCGGCGGGGTTCAGCCGGTAGGGGGTAGGGGCCCGAGCGCCCGCAGGGCGTCCCGCACCTTCTTCGCGGCCTCGACGACATCGGTCACGGGCCGCTCGTCCATCCCGTACCAACCTTCGTACTCGGAGAGGTTTCGCTTCTCGTGCGCCGTCGCGAGTACGCGCCAGACTGCGTTCGGGACCCCCAGAGTCACGGGAAGCGTCTGGAACACCAACGCTCGGTTTTCCGAACGATAGCCCGCTCGTCGGAGCGCGGCGAGGGCGAGGGCGTGCGACGCGCCGTAGGCGAGGTCGAACCGACTCTCGAGGGAATTGCTCTCGTTCTCGGCATCGGCGAGTCGCGAGTCCGCTGACCGAAGAAGACCCTCGTACTCCCGGAGAGGGGGCGGCTCCTTCTTCAGCTTCCCGATCCTCGCGAGGTTCTCCAGCTCAGCGGAGGTCATCGTCGCCTCCGATCACGAAGATACGGGGCTGGGTGGCGATGCGGGAAGCAAAGGAGTCGGGCTCGGCGCGCCGGAGCCGCCAGTCGGCAGGTGTCATGACCGTCGGGTTGACCGAGCGGGCGAGGACGGCCTCGGCAGTCTGAAGCGCGTCGAAGAGGTCGGAGTAGGCGAGGGTCTCCGAGAGAACGAGGAGATCGACGTCGCTCGAAGCCGTCTCGGTCCTTTTCGCGATGGAGCCGAAGACGAAGGCGGCGCGGATGCGCGGCTCCAAGGGTGCGAGCGCCCTACGAATCGGCTCGACGAGCCCGACGGTCTTGACGACGAGCCCGTGCAACTCGGCGAAGACCGGACTGTCCCCTCGGGCCTGGTAGTGCTTCTGGTTCCCCGTTCGCGTCACGGTCACGAGGCCCGCATCGGCGAGGCGGGCGAGCTGCCGGTGGACGGCCCCGGTTCCGCTGTCCGCGAGGCGGATCAGCTCACCGCTCTGGAAGCGGCGCTCCGGCTGGCCGAACAGGAGGCCGAGGACGCGCTGCTGGACCGAAGTGAAGAGCGCATCCGCGAGGCCCTTTCGGGGTGTCGAAATCGTTCCCATATCGGGAAGAATCATACCCGAATCGGGAACGATTCCCCGTCACCCGGCACCACCACCCCCTCCTTCACGAACACGTGCAGCCGCAGCCGCGCGCGCGACGCCGCGACGTAGAGGTTTCGCGGATCGAGCGACCAGCGGCTGCCGTCCACGTCGAGGAGGAGGACCACGTCGGCCTCCAGACCCTTGAAACGGTGCGGCGTCGCGTAGCGCAGCGCGCCGGGCACGCCGGCCGTTCCGTCGTCGCCGATCGGCACCACCGGGAAGCCCGCCAGCTCGGCCACCCCCGCCAGGCACGAGTTCGCGAGGCGCCGCATCCCGACAATCGCCACCCTCTCGAGCCCGATCTCCTCCTTCAGGAGGAGCTGCGCGATCAGCGCCGCCGCCTTCTCGCGTTCGTCGGCCGCGCTCCGCCAGCGGTGGACCTTCGGTTCCTCCCCCCGCACCGTCCACGGCGACACGCGCGGGTGCGACCCCGTAAGCTCGCCGAGGAACTCCGCGATCGCCGACGTGTTCCGGCAGTTCGTCTCTCCTCTTCCTGCGCCTCGTCCACCACCGGCGCGTCGAACCGCTCTCCCAGCTTCTGCGCGGCCTCGAGGAGGAGGACGCCCGACGTCTCGTTCCACGCCACGCACGCCGCCCGGGAGAGCCTTCGTTCGGATCAGCGCGCCAGAATCGAGGATCTGATCCGCTCCTCGCTTTCCTCCACCCAGCGCGGCTCCTCGTCCCCGGGGCGGAAGACGACCCACACCGTCGCCTCTGCGGCCCCCTCTCGGACGCGCTTCACGGCCCATTCCCGCGCTATCCGCTGCGCCCGCACGTCGGGCTTGAGCGGGTCCTTTCCGTGCACCGTCCCGCCGCCGATCGGCACCGCCGTGCCGTACGCCTCGGCGACGAGCTTCTTCCCCGAGAGGCCGTTGTCGCCCAGCGGCCCGCCCACCGCGAAGGAACCCGCGCCGTTGAAGAGCCAGTCGACGGATTCGCCCGGCGCCTCCAGCTCGCCCGCCGCGACGTACTCGGCCGCTACCGCGAGGCACGCCTCCTTCGCGAGCGCGCAGAGCGCCAGCCAGTCGGCGTGGACGAAGTGGTGGAGCGAGAGCGACACCGCCTCGAGCCGCCGGCCACGCACGGCGACGAAGACCTTACCGTCCGGCCCGATCCACCTCTTCCGTCTCTCCTCGCGCAGCCCCTCGATCGCCTTCACGAAGTCGCGCGCGAGCGCCTGCTCGAGGGGATCAGCCCCGCGCGTTCGCCCCGGCAGGCGTAACCCACGCCGATTACCTGGTCGTCGGCCACGCACCGGAAAGCCCTCTCCTCCGCCTCGAGCGGCCCGAGGCAGAGGTCGAAGCGGACCTCGACGTGATGCGGCGCGGGCTCGAAGAAGTAGTGCCGGTACTTCTCCGGGCCGTCGAACGAGTCGCCGTAGCCGGCGGCGGCATACGCCGCGCGCACGACGCCGGCGACCTCCTCCTCCGTCACGGCGCACTCCGGCCCCGGACCGGCGGCGATCCGCCCGTCGACGAAGACGACCTTCCGGTGGAGCGCGACCTCCACGCCGACCAGCGCCTCCGGGTCGCGGCCCGTCGCGAGCGCGACGATCCCGTCGGCGATGGAATCGGAAAGCCGGTCGGGGTGCCCGGCGCAGACGGCCTCGGCGAAGCGCAGAGGAAACCAGTTGCTCGTCGTCGTCATGCGGACCTCCTGGCTGCAGTCAGCTCGGGGAGCGGAACGATTCGGGAGGCGACGCGCGCGAGGTCGGTCTTCCAGCCTCCCGGCGTCAGGGGCGACGCGGACGTCGAGCCGGGACTTTCGGACTCTCTCCGCGAGCCGCGCCTTCGTCTCGCCCACGTAGCCGTCGGTGATCACGAGAATCCTCCGCACCCCCTCGGCGAGGGCGTGCTCGAAGACGCACGCTCCCTCGGTCCCGCCGGTCGTCGGCACCTTCCCGCGGGCGAGCGCCTCGAGCCGCACGGTGACGACCTCGGTCGAGAAGAGCCGCACGCGCGGGTCGATCCGCTCGCCGAGGCGAACGAGCGCGCCGTAGAGAAACGGCAGGTACGGATCCATGCTCCCGCTCACGTCGAGGTAGACGTGGGCCCGGCCGGAGGCGCGGGCCCGCGGCCACTCGACCTCGCCCGCGTAGAGGAGCGGCGGCGTTCCCGCCATGCGCGCCACCGCGGCCCGCCGGTCGCGCGGAGAGGGGAGCGGGACGAGCGCCGGGACGAGGCCCGACCGCCGGACGCCGCACGGGCGCGGCCTGCCCGCCGCCGAGTCGTCCAGCGCGCGGCGCAGCGCGGCCAGCACGCGCTCGCCGGGCCTCGCAGGCCGATTCACATGCTCCTCCAGGACGTCGGCGAGGCTCCGGCCCCGCATCGCATCCGGTGGCGGCGGCCACTTCTCGACGATCCGCCGGATCGCCGCCACCACCTCGGCGGGGAGCGGCCCGCTCGTTCCGTAGTCGTCGTCTCCCTCCCTGCAGTGGTCGCCGAGGAGACCCTCCGCCTCGCCGGGGGCGAGCCCCCTTTCCCCGAGTGCGGAGACGAGCCTCTCGAACACCTCCAGGCACGTCACGTCGCCCGAGGCCGAGTAGAGCGTCTCGTGCAGCTGCCTGAGCGCCGCGTCCTTCAGCGGGCTGCCGGCCGGGGGCGCCAGGAGCCGCAGCGCGCCCTCCTGCCCGCCGTAGTAGCCGAGAAAGAAGGACGTGTGGGCAGGCTGTGGAAAGCGGGCGCAGAGGAGGGCGTTGATCACCGCGTCGAACGCCAAATTGTGGAGGGGCGTCGCCCGCGGGAAGAGGCGCGTGTGCCCGAGAAGCACGTGGTGAAGCTCATGCATCACGAGCATGAAGAGGTGCTCGTCGCTCGCGCAGTGCTCCCCGAGGAAGTCGGGGTTCAGCTTCAGCACCGGGCGGCGCTCGCAGGTGACGGCGGCCGTCGGCACGTCGCGACTCTCCTCGATCCGCAGGAGGCCGAGGAGCGCCGTCACCTCGTAGGCCCCTGCGGGGAGCGCGTTCAGGAGGCGCAGGGCGAGGGTCTCGTTCACGCGCACTCTCCTTCTTCCGGAAAGACGAGAAAGAGCGGGTCCTTCGGGACGAGGGCCGGGTAGACCGGCCGCCACGGCAGGTAGAGGTGCCCCGAGCGCCGCGCCAGGATCGCGAGAGCGAGCGGGTAGTCGAAGCGCGCCTCGGGCTCGCGGTCGCCGCCGGTCAGCGTGAAGACACCGACGAGGTCGGGGATTCCGAGCCCGGCGAACGCGGCCTCCAGCTCTTCGGGCGCGGGCAGGTTCTTCGCGTCGTATCCCTTCCACTGCCGGGGCCACGTCGTGCAGAAGGTCCGCCCCGCGAGCCCCGGGGTGCTCACGAGGATCGTCGAGACGGGCGGGACGGACATGTTGTGGAGGAGGGCGGGCCCGCTCACGCCGCCACCTTCCGGCCGGCCGGCCGCAGGGCCGCGACGGCCCGCTCCCACGCAGCGAGAAGCTCCTCCAGCCGGAACTCGTGCTTCTGGAAGAGAAGGCGCGCGGCCACGGCACTCAGGACGCGCCCCTTCTCCGTCTTCCTGTCGAGCTTCGGCAGCTCGGTCGTCAGGAGCGGGCGCACCCAGCGCGTCCCCGGCCCAGAGGTGACGGAGGCCGCGCCGGGCTTTCCCACCTCCGCCCAGTCGTTGCAGATCGGCTCCAGCGCGGCGGCCGGCAGGTCGCGCCGCTTCGTCAGCCTCGGCATCACGAGCGCCGCCGCGATGAGCCTCTCCGGCAGAGGCAGCGCCGAGTAGGCGTCGGAAAGCACCTCGGCCGCCTCGTGCGCAGGAAGCGTCCCCTCGAGCGCGATGGCGAGCCGCCCGAACGGCTCCCTTTCCGAGAGGAGCCGCCGCCGCGCCGAGCCCTCGGCCATCCCGGCCGCGGCCCAGGCCGACCGGTGCGCCGCGAGGAGCTTCTCGTACGGGACGGGGCGGCCCCACGCCGCGTCGGGCACCGAGCTGCGGGAGGCGACGAGGAACGCCGCCTCGGGGTCGTCCCCGTCGCCGAGCGCCCGCGCGGCGGCGCGCACCGCGATCACGTTTCGCACGAGCTGCGCGGCCCGCCGCGTCGAGAGCGGGTGCCCGGCCCGGGCGAGCTGCGCCGCGAGGAGGATCGCGTACTCCGTCGCCGCGGCCGCGTCGTTCCGCTCGGCGTCGGGCAACCCGGCACGCGCCTCCTCCACGAGCCGCACCGCCTCCGCCCGAGCTTCCTTCGCGCTCCACCGCGCGGGTCGCAGGACGCGCCGCTGCTCCTCCACCGCAAGCTCCGCGAGCGCGGGCACCGTCACCACGAACGCGAACCGGTCGGCCAGCGCCACGTCGAGCGGCTCGGCGCCCGCGTACCCCGCGTCGTCCCCCTCGAGCGAGGCGGGCGGGTTCATGGCGCCCCAGCGGTGACGCAGCCTCGGCAGCGGCATCCCCTGCAGCACCCGCTCGTGCACCAGCGGGAAGAGCTTGTTCTGCACCTCGGGCCGGCAGCGCGACACCTCGTCGATGAGCACCGACTCGGCGTCCCACACCGTCGCCGGCGTCTGCAGGTAGACGACGCGCCCCTCCTGCGGCACCGGGAAGCCGACGAGGTCGTCGAACGAGAGGAGCGACGCGTTGTAGTGGCGGTGCTCGAGCCCCAGCGCCTCGGCGAGGCGGTTGAGCACCATCGTCTTGGCCGAGCCGTGCGGCCCGATCAGGAGGAGCGGCGCCTCGGAGGCCACGGCGGCGAGGACCACCGGGTCGAGCGCGTCCCACCCGGCGAGGCCGAGCGCGCGAAGGAAGAACGTTCGAGGGGGAGATGCGGTCATGGGAGCCCTTTCGACGAAAAGCGTTCCCGCCTCGATCGCACATGGGTCCCTTGCCTTTCGGCCGGGCCGGCTTTGCCACCGTGTAGGACTACGGGTGGCGTGCGGGTCGTCGAGCCGGTGCTCTCTCCGCATCTCTTCATGCCGGCAGCCCGAAGCGGAGGGCTGCCTTGGTTCAAAGAACGGCGCCGGAACGGGGGACCCGGCGCGACGGTCATTATCTCACTTCCCGGTGCGGAAAACCCCATCGTCCAGTTCCTGAGCTCGAGGACACTGTCTGTCCGTGTCCCTGCCTATCTTGCTCTTTGGCTGCGAGCCGGAAGGGAGTCCCGAACGTGAAGGCACACCCGGAAGGAACGAACGCCCCGGCTGCCCCGCCAAAGGCGCCGCCCGTCCTCGACGCGCGGAAGGCCAGGCGCATCCTGGCCGCCCTCGAGGAGGGTGACCTCGACGGCCCGCTCATCGTCGGGGAGGCGGAGCTCGCCAAGATCGGGGGCCGGCGGAACTTCTCGCTCCCGCAGGCCCCTCCCGCGGACTGCCTCTGGGAGGTCATGCGCCCCGACGACCTCGACGTCGTCCGTATCCGCGCCTGGTCGGAGCGGCCCGAGATGCTCGTCGGCCGCATCCTCTACTGGGACTCCCGCCGCGGCACGGAACTGAGCCTGGGCGAGATTCGCTGCGGCTTCGACGATTTCCTCTCCGGCGTTCACTTTTCCCCGGAGGCCTTCTCCGTCTACATGCTCCGCTGGCTCGAGAACCAGTGGCAGCTCTCGATGGAGATCGGAGTCGATCTCGAGGCCGAGCGTCTGGCCGGCACCCCGCTCGGGACCATCGCGAAGTACTCCTGGATGCTCGACGGCCTTCCGCCCGACCCGGCCTGGTCGCGCCTCCCGGAGGTCTGAGCGCCGGAGGCTCCCCCCGGCACCACCACCCCCTCCTTCACGAACACGTGCAGCCGCAGCCGCGCGCGCGACGCCGCGACGTAGAGGTTGCGCGGCTCGAGCGACCAGCGGCTGCCGTCCACGTCGAGGAGGAGCACCACGTCGGCCTCCAGCCCCTTGAACCGGTGCGGCGTCGCGTAGCGCAGCGCGCCGGGCACGCCGGCCGTCCCGTCGTCGCCGATCGGCACCACCGGGAAGCCCGCCAGCTCGGCCACCCCCGCCAGGCACGAGTTCGCGAGGCGCCGCATCCCGACGATCGCCACCCTCTCGAGACCGACCCCGTCCTTCAGGAGGAGCTGCGCGACCAGCGCCCCCGCCTTCTCGCGTTCGTCGGCCGCGTTGCGCCAGCGGTGGACCTTCGGCTCCTCCCCCCGCACCGTCCACGGCGACACGCGCGGGTGTGACCCCGTCAGCTCGCCGAGGTACTCCGCGATGGCCGACGTGTTCCGGCAGTTCGTCCGGAGCGGGAAGACGGGGAGCCCCGCGGGGAACCGCGACTCGCGCTGCCAGAGGTCCTGGTCGGGGTCGGCGACGAGCGTCACCGGCGCCCGGTCGCCCTCCTTCAGCAGCGCCTCGAGGACGGCCCACCACTCGGTCAGGAAGTCCTGCGCCTCGTCCACCACCAGCGCGTCGAACCGCTCTCCCAGCTTCTGCGCGGCCTCGAGGAGGAGGACGCCCGACGTCTCGTTCCAGAAGGCCTGCGTCGCCGCCACGTCGTCCTCGGGCGGCTCGTTCCACGCCACCCCGGCCCGCCCGCACAGCTCACGGCCCAGCTCGTGGTACGAGCCGGCCCACACCCGCCCCGGCAGCGCGTCCCACGACGCGCAGATTCCCCGCAGGTAGAACGCGAGCGGCCGGTTGAAGCAGAGCAGCAGGACGTCCTTCCCGTCCGCGGCCAGCCGCCGCGCGCGTTCCACCGCCACCACCGTCTTTCCCGTCCCCGCCCCGCCGCGCACCACGGCGCGCGGGTTCAGGTGAAGGAAGTCGAGGCAGATGTCCTGCTCCTCGTGGAGCAGCGCCAGCGCCTTCTCCTCCCACCCGAGCGCCGACCCGAGCGCCAGCCCCAGCGAGAAGTGCGGCGCCAGGACGTGCTGCCCCAGCCTCTTGACCCACTTCTTCGTCAGGGGTGCCGCCGCGCGCCGCACGCCCCACAGCCGGAAGATCTCCATCAGCCGCCCCGCCGCGTCCCGCGCGAGGTGCGCCGCGTCGATCACCCGCTCGCGCGGCGCGCTCACCCCGCCGCCCCCGCTCGTGCAGTCGCAGTCGGGGAAGACGACCGCGTGCCCGTGGACGACCTCCGGCATCGCCTGCCCCTCGAAGCTCAGCGCCGCCGCCTTCGCGACGATCGCCTTGACGCTCCGCTGCGCCTGGATGAACGGGTCCTTGATCGAGTGCACCCTCCCGTCGCGCGCCGTCGACGTCCACGCCCCCGTCCGCCCGTCGAACGCGATCCGGCCCCCTTTCATCTCCAGCACCAGCATCCCCAGGTCGGGGTGCAGCACCAGGAAGTCCGCCTCGCCCTCGCAGACTCCTCGCGCGAGCCGTCGGGGCCGTCGAACGAGTACCAGCTCTTGCGGTGGTAGATGCGGAAGTCGTCGCGGAGGGACTGGAACGCGAGGAGGACCTTCGCCTCGCCGGCCGCGGAGGCGGCGGGGGTGGGGGGGATGGGGAGGGAGGGGATTAGGGTGGGCATGGGGGGCTCGCGGGCATTCTCGGGCAAGAGCGAGTCCGAAGTTCGATGAAGTCCAAGTTCGAGGGGTGTCTGAAGTGCGAATTCGCTTGGTCTATGACCACAGGCAGGCGGATGCGGCCCGCCATCCGGCGGTGGATTCTCATCCTGAAGAACTGCATGCCTGGAAACGGCGCGATGGTCGGGAGCCAGGCGGTTGACTAACCGGGTGGCTGAGTTGCCGAGCGTGGGCCGGTACCGCCCGACCCTGGAAGGATCTTCACGGCGTCGCCATGGCCGAACCCCCGCTTGGCGCGCCCGACATGGTCGCTGATGTAAGCGTGATCCGATTGATTGAACTCCCTGTCAGGCGTAGGGAGCCATGGGGTTCACTGTGGTGTGTCAGGTGGAATCCACCGCAGTACTCGCAACTGTAGGTACGCAATGTGATGCCTCGCTCCTGCTCTGCAGCGCTCTTCACGATGATCGCTTGCTCCAGGGTTGCGTAGCGGCGCTTCCGGACGCACTGGCAGCCTCGCTGCTTGGCTCGAAGGGGAGACCTCCTGTCAAGCTTCGCTGCGGTCGCTCGCCCCTCTGCAGTCTCGGCACAGGGGAAGGGCTGAGCGCGCCGTCCATCAACGATCATGTAGTGCCAGATGCGCTGCCCTATGGCGATGCGGTGGCGTTCGGCGCCACAGGCAGCACATTTCTCCACGTAGGTGTTCTCGAAACGCCACCAAACGTGCCCCATGAATCTAGACATTGATTCGCCCTCCTACTATGGTCGGGATGTCTTCGTGCGGACAGACTCGGACGAGGCCCGTGAGTACACCTGGGCCAAGTGCCGCGAGGCATTCGTATGACGAAGGACGCATGCCAGCCGGCCGATCCAAGACGCGGACGGGCGAACGCGCCCCGATGTCACTCACCTGTACTACCGCCCGTTTCGATCGCTCGGCTACTTTCGCCGCGCCACCGGTGTGTCGCGGCGAAGAAGAGGGACCCCGGTATGGGCCGGGGCCCTCCCGTAGCCGTGCAGCTGAGGCGTGTCGGCTCTACTTGATCTTCGAGAGATCGGCGAGGACCGCTGTCAGGGCGCTCTGCGCAGCATCGGCTTCGTTGACCAACTTCTCGGCCTTCCGGACAATTTCCTCGACCAGGCGGGGGAGCGCAACGATGCCGGCCAGTTTCCAGGCCCTCGCCTGGTCCCAAGCCTTCCCTTCGCTGAGAACTTGCGTGTCCCCTTCCTCTCCTCCGAGGGTGGTGTTCCACTGCTCGAGAGCGAGCCGGAACCTGCCCGCAATCCGAGTGTATGAGAGGCTAAGGTGTTCCCCGACCTGCACGATGTGATCGTCCGCGGATCCGTTCTTCACCGTCGAGTCGTATGACATGAGTTCGCAGACGGGCACCCGCGCTTCAAGGCCGATGCAGGTGCCTTCCAGGTACTCTTCGGCCTTGCGAAAGGGCGCGTTGACGGCGTCGGTGGTCTGGTTGAGCGCGCGGCGCGGTAGAGCAAGCTTCTTCAGGGATTCGGCGAGGTCAGCCATGGCACGGCCCCCTTACGGGTATCGGAGAAATGGAGGTAGAAACAGGAACGCCGGGAACTCTGAGGTTCTCCGGCGCAATGTGGGTCGTCAAAATGTTGGCCATTATCTGGCTCCTTTCCGTATTGGTTCCCTCAGGGCGTTGTCCGGGGCGACCCGACTAGGGCCAAGAAAGATAGGTCTCGAGGTGGCGAAATGTCAGGGTGCCGCAGGTGCCCTGCGGCACTACCCGCGGCTCAGGCCCCCAGTCTGCGCGCCGAGGGACCCCGCGGGGGGCGCGTGGGTGGGGGTGGTTGTGGGGGGGAGGGGTATAAAGGAAAGGTTGGGGGGGGGGGGGGGGGGGGGGGGGGTGGGTGGGGGTGGGGTGGGGGGGGGGGGGGGTGGGGGGGGGGGTTGGGGTTGGGGTGGAAGGGTGGGGGTGGGGGGGGGGTTGTGGGGTGGTGGTGGTGGGGGGGGGGGGGGGGGGTGGGTTGGGGGTTTGGGGTTGGGGTGTGTGGTGTGGTGGGGTGTGGGCTTTCCTCCTCCCGAAAAAGTCGCAGAACAACTGGACTAAAAACGGGGTGAGCCGCAGAAGCCCGAAAAGTCGCAGAACAACTGGACTAAAAACGGGGTGAGCCGCAGCCGGCGTGATCCGCCAGCTCGACCGGAGCGGAAGTTGGGGGGAGCCCCTCGGGAAACTCCGACCCGCGCCGCAAGAGGTCCTGGCCGGGGTCGGTGACGAGCGTCCCGCACCGGCGCCCGGTCGCCCTTCCTCAGCGGCGCCTCGAGGACGGCTCACCACTCGGTCAGAAAGTCCTGCACCTCGTCCACCAGCGCGTCGAACCGCTCTCCCGGCTTCTGCGCGGCCTCGAGGAGGAGGACGCCCAACGTCTCGTTCCAGAAGGCCCGCGTCGCCGCCACAGCTGGAAACCAGCCCCCCCGGATCGAACGCTCACGTTTACCATTCTCGGCGATGCGAATCACTGAGGTACACGTCGAGAACTTCCGGGGCGTGCAGTGCGCCACGCTCCACTGCGGCGCTCTGACGGCGCTTGTGGGGCGAAACGGAGCTGGGAAGAGCACATTTCTGCATGCCCTCGACCTCTTCTATCGGCCGAACGCGACAGTGACCTCCGAGGACTTCTTTCACCGTAGGACAGATGCTCCGATAGCAATTCGGGTGACCTTCGAGGATCTTCACCCCGACGAGACAGAGGCATTCCGCGCATACGTTCACGGCAACGTGCTGTCCGTAACGAAGCGCTTTCAGCCGACCAGCCAAGGCAGTACCGCTGGAGGGCAGTATTTCGCGGCGCGCCGCGTCTACGGCAGGTTCAGTTCCGCCAGGGCCCAGTCAGCGAGGAAGAAGATCAACGAAATCCTCCGAGCTAGCGAGGCTCCTCTTGGCGGAGGGCCTGATCACGGAGGTCCCGTCCATTAGATCGGAGGCCGACGCCGATACCTTCATGGCGGCATTCGAAGAAAGCCATCAGGCCTTGCTTGAGCTTCAGGAGGACACCTATCAGTTCTTCGGCGAAAGGAACGTCGGGGGTGGCAAGCTCGATACCTTCACGCAGTTCGTCTATGTGCCGGCGGTACGAGACGCACAGCAGGAAACCGGTAGTAAGGGGACGAGCTTCTCCCAACTTCTCGATCTGGCGGTTTTGCGGCGGGTGAACGCCTTGCCACAAGTCGCAGGTCTTCTTCAGCAACTCCGGAAGATCGTGACGGAGACCTTTGAACCCGAGGAGGTACGAGGAAGCCTCACAACGCTCGAGAAGGACATCAACGCCGTCCTCCAGCCTTTCGTCCCCACCGAATCCCTCTCCCTTCGATGGAGCGGCGAGCCGAGTGTCACCTACGAGGCTCCGAAGATCCTTCCCTCTCTCACGGAAGACGCCTTTTCCGGGGAGATTTCGCGGAAAGGGCACGGCCTCCAGCGGGCGCTGATTCTCGCCCTCCTCTCCCACCTGGCGCGCGTTCGTACCGCACGAACGGAGC
The DNA here is from genome assembly GCA_016719485.1 of Holophagales bacterium. Lineage (NCBI taxonomy): Bacteria > Pseudomonadati > Acidobacteriota > Holophagae > Holophagales > Holophagales bacterium. The sequence continues at coordinate 11,479 of JADJZB010000011.1, read as the reverse complement.
CCGGAGAAATGGCACCGCAGAGTGATGTGCTCGGGGGGCCGGCCCGTGATCTGCCTCCTGCGGTCAGAAGGGGGCCTGACTACATCATCGGGATCGAGGAGCCCGAGCTCTACCAGCATCCGAACCGCTGCCGTCACTTCGCCTCGGTCCTCCGGCACCTCGCGGCTGAACAAGGAGAGGACGGGTCGAACACGCAGATTCTCTTCACGACGCACTCTCCCTACTTCGTCTCCCTCGAGCATTTCGAGAACGTCCGCCTTGTTCGGAAGGATGCGAGGGACGCGTTCGGCCTAACGTGCACGAGCCTCTCATCTCATACGGTCGAGGAGTTCCGAGTCGCCTGGGCCGACATCTGTGGGCGAGATCCGCAGGATGTCACGGTCGGAAGCCTTCTCGCTCGTCTGCTCAGGACGATGACCGATTCCGTGAGCGAGGGCTTCTTCGCCGATGTCGTTGTGCTCGTCGAGGGAATCGGGGACGTCGGCGTCCTGACGGCGGTCGCAGAGGAGAAAAAGGCGGAGTGGGTCGCTCAGGGCGTAACGGTTCTCGCCGTCGACGGGAAGGAGAATCTGGCGGCGCCAATCCTGATCTTTCGCGCCCTGGGCATCCCGACGTACTTCATTTTCGACGGTGACCAGCACCTGAAGGGCAAAGGAAAGAGCTGTAACGAGCACCAGGCGAAGGCAACACAGAAGGGCTTCTCCGACTCGGTGGCGTTTCGGTAGGTGATTCCTTCGATGGCTTCCCCGAGAGAGACAGCGACCGATGCTTTCGCGTGCTTTGCAGGTCGACTCGAGGACTCGTGCCGTCTTGCTCTCGGAGATGAGGACTACGACCGGTTCGCGGCGCTGGTTGCCAAGGACATCGGATGGCCGGTCGGCGAGCTCCTGAAGAGCGGTAGGGGTGGGGAGTGTTTCGTTCACGAGGTTTACAGCGCTGGCAAGACGCTCCCTAACATCGAGAAGCTCGTCGAACGGATCTCGGGATTCGCCAAGGCCGTGAATGCCCACCCGCCTGGGCCCATTGCGTCGCCAGCGCCGCTCGCCCCATAGGGGTTCCGGCAAGTGCTAACCTAAAGCAGTGAAAGCACTTCTGGCGACTGCGGATTCTCATTCACGAAGCCGTTTGGAAGCGCTTTTCGTTCCAAGTCCGCGTCTGACGCCGCGGCCCGACCCACCCTTCCCGGCCCGGCGTTCTTCCTAGCGCCCGTATGAAGCTCATCAAGAACACGGGTGCTGACCGGGTCGTCGACGAGCTTCGGCAGGCGCTCGCGCCGCCGGCATCCCTCGACGTCGCTTCCCGGCCTTCTCCCTGTTCGCCTTCGCCGACCTGCGGGACCTCCTCTCGAAACTCGACGCCTGCCGCCTCGTCCTCCCCTCGGCGACCGGGATCGACCTCGGCCTGACCGGCACGGAAGCCGACCGCGCCTCCCGCAACACCCTCCAGGTCCCGTGGCTCGCCCGCGAGTGCGCCAAATGGATTCAGACGAAGGTCGAGCTGCGCGGTGCGCCGTCCACTCTTCCGCAGTCGATTCTCAGCGCCGGTCAGCCGGGCACGGAGCGTCACAGGGTCATCACCGGCAACTGCCCGTTCACGACCGAGGGCCTCGGGACGACCCCAGGGAACCAGTTCAGCCTGATCCAGTGCTCGGAGAAGCCCGATGAGTCCGCGCTCCTGAGCACGTGGTTTACGGGACTCTGGAACTCCCTGTCCGCGACCGACTCCCACAAGGCCGCCTTCGTCGCGCGCCTCCTGGAGCTGGCAGAACCGAAGGCCCCGTCGCTCATCTACTTCCTGACCCTCTACCACCTCTTCAAGGACCTCGGAGACGAGCTGGACGAGGAGCGGATCGTCAAGTCGGCGACGGGCATCCGCAACACAATCGTCTGGAAGAAGCTCTTCAAGTTCCAGCGCGACGGCGTCATCGGCGCCATCGACAAGCTCGAGCGCCACGGCGGCTGCATCATTGCGGACAGCGTCGGCCTCGGGAAGACGTTCGAGGCGCTGGCGATCATCAAGTACTACGAGCTGAGGAACGACCGGGTCCTCGTGCTCGTCCCGAAGCGCCTCCGCGACAACTGGACGCTCTACAGGGCGAACGACCGCCGGAACATCCTCGCGCCCGATCGCCTCAACTACGACGTCCTGAACCACACCGACCTCTCCCGTGATGGCGGCCTCTCGGGCGATATCGACCTCTCGCACGTGAACTGGGGAAACTACGACCTCGTCGTGATCGACGAGTCCCACAACTTCCGGAACAAGGCGACGCACAAGGATCGCGATACCCGCTACGACCGGCTGATGAAGCGGATCATCCAGGAGGGCGTCAAGACCCGCGTGCTGATGCTCTCCGCCACGCCGGTCAACAACCGGCTTGCCGACCTCAAGAACCAGATCGCCTTCGTGACCGAAGGAAGGACGACGCACTCGCCACCTCCGGCATTCCCAGCGTCGAGGCGACGGTCCGTCAGGCCCAGACCCAGTTCAATCGCTGGCTAACGCTCGAGGAAGCCGATCGCCGCCCGGCGCGGCTCATGGACATGCTCGGGTTCGACTACTTCAAGCTGCTCGACCTCCTGACCATCGCGCGGTCGCGTAAACACATCGAGAAGTACTACGGCACGAGTGAGACCGGGAAGTTCCCCGAACGTCTCAAGCCCATCAACATCAAGTCCGATGTCGACCTCGCCGCGGAGTTCCGGCCCATCCGCGAGATCAACAACGAGATCCGCCGTTTGAACCTGGCGGCCTACGCGCCTCTCCGCTACGTTCTCGCGCACAAGCAGCGGTCCTACGACGAGAAGTACAGCACCCGGATTCGAGGAGGCGAGAGCTTCTTCCGACAGGTCGATCGTGAGGAGAGCCTCGTCCACCTTCTCCGAGTCAACGTCCTCAAGCGCATGGAAAGCTCCGTCACCTCGTTCGCGCTGACCCTCGAGCGGCAGCTGGCCGACGTCGAAGGGCTCCTCGCCCGAATCGAAGCGCACGAGGAGGCGGTGGAAGAACTCTCGATCGAGGACGTCGATGTCGACGACCCCGCCTTCGAGCCACTCCTCGTCGGGCGCAAGGTGAAGGTCCTCCTGCAAGACGTCGACCGCGTCCGCTGGCTCCAGGATCTGACCGAGGACCGGAACCGCCTCGCGACGCTCCTCTCCGCGGCGCGCCAGATCGAGGCCCCTCGGGACGCCAAGCTCGAGGCTCTCCGCGGCATCATCGAGGGCAAGTGCCGTGAGCCCCTCAACCCAGGGAACAGGAAGGTCCTCGTCTTCACCGCGTTCGCCGATACGGCTCAGTACCTCTACGAGCAGCTCGCCCCGTGGGCGAAGAAGACCCTCGGCGTCCACTCCGCGCTCGTCACCGGTGCCGGTCGGAACAAGACGACCCTCCCGGATCTCCGCCTCGACCTCGGCAGCATCCTCACGACCTTCTCGCCGCGCTCGAAGGAGCGGGGCGAGGAGTTCGCGACCGAGGGGGAGATCGACCTCCTCATCGCGACGGACTGCATCTCCGAGGGGCAGAACCTCCAGGACTGCGACTACCTCGTCAACTACGACATCCACTGGAACCCGGTCCGGATCATCCAGCGCTTCGGCCGGATCGACCGGATCGGGTCGCCGAACAGCTGCGTCCAGCTCGTCAACTTCTGGCCGAACATCGAGCTGGAGGAGTACATCAACCTCGAGCAGCGGGTCAGCGGGCGGATGGTCCTCCTCGACATCTCTGCCACGGGCGAGGAGAACATCATCGAGTACCAGTCCGGCAACCAGATGAACGACCTGGAGTACCGGCGCAAGCAGCTCGAGCAGCTCCAGAACGCCGTCATCGACCTCGAGGACCTCTCCAGCGGCGTCTCGATCGCGGACCTGACCCTGAACGACTTCCGGATCGATCTCGCGGGATATCTCCGGGAGCACCCCGGCCACCTCGAGCGACTCCCCTTGGAACGGCTGCCGTCACGACGGCGCCGATTACGGGCGAATCGGCTCTCCCGCCAGGGGTCATCTTCTGTCTCCGCGCTGCCGGGGAAGCGGCCCTCAAAGGGATCGAACCTGGATACCCTCTCGCACCCCACTATCTCGTCCACGTCGGCGACGACGGCGCGGTCCTCCTGCCGTTCACCCAAGCGAAGCAGGCCCTCGACCGTCTCAAGAGACTCGCTCTTGGACGCGACCTGCCCGACGCTGAGGCCTCTTCCTGCTTCGAAAAGACGACGCGGGGTGGCCAGGAGATGTCCACAGTCCAGAAGCTCCTCGCGAAGGCTGTGGCCTCAATCGTCGGGAAGAAGGAGGAGCGCGCCGTCGCAAGCCTCTTCTCGACCGGAGGCACTCACGCCCTGAAGGGGGAGTTCCAGGGAATCAACGACTTCGAGGTCGTCGCATTCCTCGTCGTCCTTCCCGGCGGGGAGTCCGCGTCGCCCGCATGAGCGCCACGGCCTTTGTCGAGGCGCTGGCCATTCCCGCGGACGCGCGGGTGGGCCACCGGGTTCCGAAAAAGGTTCTCCTCGAACAGGGAGCGCCGACCGCCGCCGACAAGCGCCACATCCAGGCTGGCATCGATGAGCTCCTCTGGGTGGCCGCGCTCAAGCCCTCGAACGTGGGCGTGCCTGCCTACCGGGATGCCGTCCGGGAGTATCTGGAGATCGCCGTCCTGACGGTGGTCCTTCGACCCGAGGCGAAGGCACCCCGTCTCGTGGAGCTCATCCATCGCGCCATCCCCTACCCGCTCGTTCTCGTGGCGACGCAGGCAGGGACCACGGCGTTCACCCTGGCGCAAAAGAGGTTCTCTCAGACCGACCGCAGCCAGGTTGTCGTGGATGGTGTCGTCACGAACGGACCTGTCTCTTCGATTCCCACGAGCGAAGAAGCGTCGTTTCTGGCGAGCCTCGCGATAGCCCATCAGCCTGCCCGGGACCTTCTAACGGTGTATCAGGGCTGGCTCGACCGGGTCGCGGCGTTGGAAGCCGCTCGCATCACCGGAGTCTTTGCACTCCCTGATTCTTCGGCCCGGGCCGCCCAGCGGCGGACAGCGCTCGATGAGTACGCGCGCCTCCAGCGCGAAGCCGCCTCCCTCCGGGCGCAGGCAGTTGTCGAGAAACAGATCAGTCGCCGGGTCGACCTCAATCTCGAGCTGAAGCGAATCGATGCCGCCCTCGCCGAACTGCTGAGAACGCTCTAACCTGAGGGAATATGAAGCCACTGACGCCGAGTGATCCAGAGACCAAGAGCGCCGACGTCCTCGCGGAGAACGTTGCTGCGCTTCAGGCGCTCCTCCCCGAGGCCTTCATCGAGGGAAAGATCGACTTCGAGGTCCTCAAGCAGCTCCTCGGCGGCACCGTCGAAGAGCGGGAGGAGAAGTACGGCCTGAACTGGCACGGCAAGCGACGGGCCCGGCAGATCGCCCTGACCCCGTCGACCGGGACCCTTCGCCCGTGCCCGGAGGAGAGCGTTGACTGGGACACGACGCAGAACCTGATGATCGAGGGGGACAACCTCGAGGTCCTGAAGCTCCTCCAGAAGAGCTACGCCGGCAAGGTGAAGCTCATCTATATCGACCCGCCTTACAACACGGGTAAGGACTTCGTCTATCCGGACAACTTCCAGGACAACATCAAGAACTACCTCGAGCTGACCGGTCAGGTGGACGGCGAGGGGAAGAAGCTCTCTTCGAATACAGAGGCTTCCGGGCGCTTCCACACCGACTGGCTGAACATGATGTTCCCGCGCCTGAAACTGGCGAGGACGTTGCTTGCCCTGGATGGCTTTCTCCTCGTCAGTATTGACGATAGCGAACTTAGCAACCTTCGTACGGCTCTGAACGAAGTGATGGGCGAGGAGAACTTCATCGCGGTCTTGGTGTCGGCACAAACAGAAAGAACCATGCGCGGTTCTTCTCTGTCGGGCACGAGTACGTGGTCGTCTACGCGCGCGATAAGGCCCTGCTGACTGAACTGAATACCCGACTTCGTTCGCCGAAAGAGGGCGTCGAAGACGTACGAGTGGAGTTCGAGCGGCTCAGCAAGCTTCATGAGAATGACTGGGCTGCCGTGGGCAGGGGCCTGCGCGAATTCTATTCAGCATTCGGCGAGGATGACCCCCGGGCTCCCCTCGCTCGATATACCAAGGTGGACGAGCGCGGACCGTTTCGGACGGACGGGGACCCGAGCTGGCCGGGAGGCGGCGGGCCCGAGTACGATGTTCTTCATCCTCTGACAGGGAAAGTATGCAAGAAGCCCGGAGGAGGATGGCGCTGGCCGACGGCTGAGCGAATGAAGGAGGAGATCGAGAAGGGGAATATCGTCTTTGGATCGGATGAGACGACGATCCCGTCGGTACGTCGGAACCTCTTCGAAAAAGATGAGCAACTAATGCGTAGCGTGACCTTCAGCTATGCACAGAAAGCGAGTCAGGACTTCACCCGCATCTTTGGTGGGAAGAAGGTATTCGACAATCCGAAGAGCTATCTCGATATGGAAAGACTGGTGGCATATCTCTCCGGGCCTGGCGAGATAGTTCTCGACTTCTTCGCAGGGTCTGGGACTACGGCGCACGCGGTGTGGCTCGCGAATCGCACCGTCGCCACGCCTCGACGGTTCATCATGGTTCAATTGCCGGAACAACTCGACCCAGAAGTCAGAGATCAGAAGGTGGCGGCGGGGGTCTGCGATGCCCTGAGGAGACCTCGCACTATCGCAGAGATCACAAAGGAGCGCCTTCGCCTTTGTGGGAAAGAGATTGCGGGCCAGTCACCGATGTTCCCGGGCGCCCTCGGCTTCCGGGTCTTCAGGCTGGCCTCCAGCAACATCCAGGCGTGGGAGCCTGATCGCGAGAACCTGGCGAAGCCGCTCGAAGAAGCAGTCGACCATCTGAAGACGGATCGGACGGAACAGGACATTCTCTTCGAAGTGCTTCTTAAGCTCGGTCTGGACCTCACCGTCCCGATCGAGAAGAAGACGATCGCCGGGAAGGACGTCCACAGCGTCGGCGCCGGGACCCTCGTCGTCTGCCTCGCCGAGAGCGTCGCCGCGAAGGATGTCGAACCCCTTGCCCTCGGGATCGCCGAGTGGCACAAGGCCCAGCGCCCCGCTGGCGAGAGTACGGTCGTCTTCCGCGACAGCGCCTTTGCCGACGACGTCGCGAAGTCGAACCTGACCGCCATTCTCCAGCAGCACGGCCTCGAGAACGTGCGAAGCCTGTAGGACCCGGCCACGCCATGTCACCTGGAGCAGCAGCCCCCGACGGGCGAGATCATCCTGTACCGGACCGATGACGGCCAGACGCGCGTGGAATGCCGTTTCGCCGGGGAGACCGTCTGGCTAAGCCAGGCCCTGATGGCGGAGCTCTTTCAGAAGGACGTCCGGACGATCAACGAACACCTCCAGAATCTCTTTGCGGAGGGGGAGCTCGAGTCGACGGCAACTATCCGGAAATTCCGGATAGTTCGCCGCGAGGGGGCCAGAGAAGTCGCGCGGGAGGTCGAGCACTACAGCCTGGATGCAATCCTCGCTGTCGGCTACCGCGTGCGTTCTCGCCGCGGGGTTCAGTTCCGGCGCTGGGCGACGGATCGGCTCCGCGAGTACCTCGTGAAGGGCTTCACGATGGACGACGAGCGGCTGAAGAACCCGCCCGTCAATGGCTCCGGCGTCCCGGACTACTTCGACGAACTCCTCGAACGGATCCGGGACATCCGGGCCAGCGAACGCCGAATGTACCTCCGGGTCCGGGAGATCTTCGCCCTGGCTGCCGACTACGACGCCGCCCGGAAGGACACGGTCGAGTTCTTCAAGGTGATCCAGAACAAGCTCCACTTCGCCGCCACCGGAAAGACCGCCCCGGAGCTGATCGCCGAGCGAGCCGACCATACCCTCCCGACCATGGGCCTCACGAGCTGGAAGGGGGACGGCGTCCGGAAGACGGACGTGACCGTGGCGAAGAACTACCTTCGCGAGCTCGAGATCTCCGACCTGAACCGCATCGTGACGATGTGGCTCGACTTCGCAGAGGACCAGGCTCGGCGCCGGAAGCAGGTCTTCCTCAAGGACTGGGAGACGCGTCTCAACGACTTCCTGCGGTTCAACGACCGCTCGGTTCTGACGAACGCCGGTTCGGTCAGCGCCGCTACCGCCCACGAGCAGGCGGAGGCCGAATACGCCAAGTTCGCGTCGCAGAGGCGGGCACTCCTCGAAGCCGAGGGCCAGCGTGCTGCCATCGACTCGCTCGAGGAAGCCGCCAAGGCGCTCCCCGGCCCGAAGAAGCCGAGAGCCCGGAGCCCCAAGAAGTGATGAAACTCCACTTCGAACCGAATCTTGACTACCAGCTCCAGGCCATCGAGGCGGTCTGCGACCTCTTCCGCGGGCAGGAGACCTGCCGAACGGAGTTCACGGTCACGTTCGCCCCTCGAGGAAACCTCTTCGGGATGGAGGATCTAGGTATCGGGAACCGTCTTCAGCTTCTGGACGAGGAGCTCCTCGCGAACCTGAACGACATCCAGCTCCGGAATGGCCTCGCCCCGACGGAAGCCCTCGCGTCTGGCGACTTCACGGTCGAGATGGAGACGGGGACGGGGAAGACCTACGTCTACCTCCGGACGATCTTCGAGCTGAACCGGCGGTACGGCTTCACGAAGTTCGTGATCGTCGTTCCGTCCGTCGCCATCAAGGAAGGCGTCTACAAGACGATCCAGATCACGGAGGGGCACTTCCGGGGCCTCTACGCGAATACGCCGTTCGAGTCCTTCCTCTACGACTCGGCGAAGCTCGGCCAGGTGCGCAACTTCGCCACCAGCTCAAACATCCAGATCATGGTGGTCACCGTCGGCGCCATCAACAAGAAGGACGTCAACAACCTCTACAAGGACAGCGAGAAGACGGGCGGCGAGAAGCCCATCGACCTGATCAAGGCGACGCGGCCGATCCTGATCGTCGACGAGCCTCAGAGCGTCGACGGCGGCCTCGAGGGCCGGGGGAAGGAAGCCCTCGGGGCGATGAACCCGCTCTGCACGCTCCGCTATTCCGCCACTCACTTGAACGAATACCACATGGTCTATCGGCTCGACGCGGTAGATGCCTATGAACGGAAACTCGTGAAGCAGATCGAGGTTGCCGGAGCCTCCGTGGAAGGCGCCCACAACAAACCCTTCGTGCGCCTCATCTCGGTAAGCGGCCGACGAGGTGTCATCACTGCCAAGGTGGAGGTCGACGTCGAGACCGCGACAGGCGTACGGCGGCAGGGGATCGACGTTCGATAGGGACGACCTCGAACAGCAGACCCGCCGGGCGGTCTACCACGATTGCCGGGTCGGCGAGATTCGCGTCGAAAGCGGGCGTCAGTTCATGGAACTACGGGTTCCTGGCGAGGAGCTCTACCTGAAGATCGGGGAGGCTCACGGCGATCTCGAGGCACTCTGCCCTCCAGCGCCAGATGATCCGGCGCACGATCAAGGAGCACCTCGACAAGGAGAAACGCCTCCGGCCGCAAGGGGATCAAGATCCTCAGCCTCTTCTTCGTCGATAGCGTCGAGCACTATCGGAAGTACGACGATGAGGGCGTGGCGCTCAAAGGGGAGGACGCCACGATCTTCGAGGAGGAGCACCGCAGCCTCGCGAAGCACCCGGACTACGAGAACCTCTTCAAGGGAGTGGATCTGACGACGGCAGCAGAGGAGGCCCACGATGGGTACTTCTCAATCGACCGGAAGGGGCGCTGGGCGGAGCCGGACATCGATGCCAAAGGGGAGATCAAGAACGAGACGAGTCGGGAGGCAGCAGGGCGTGCCTATAACCTCATCATGCGCGACAAGGAGCGGCTGCTGAGCTTCGAGACTCCGCTTAAGTTCATCTTCTCCCACTCGGCGCTCAGAGAGGGCTGGGACAGTCCGAACGTCTTCCAGATCTGTGCGTTGCGGGAGATGGGTACGGAGCGGGCGCGTCGGCAGACGATCGGCCGTGGCCTACGCCTCTGCGTGAACCAGCAGGGGGAACGTCTTCGCGGGTTCGAGGTGAATACCCTCACGGTCGTAGCGACCGAGAGCTACGAGCAGTTCGCCGAGAACCTCCAGAAGGAGATCGAGAAGGACACCGGCATTCGCTTCGGCATTGTGGAGCCCTCGTCACCGCCGCCTCATCGTGACCGATGCCTACGGCCCGCCGGTCGCATTAGGCATGGAGAAGGCAAAGGCCCTGTGGCAGGTCCTGCGGGATGCCGGCTATGTCGATCCGAGAGGAGCGATTCAGGACTCCCTCCGCGGGGCGCTGAAGGCAGACACCTTCACGCTCCCCGAGCCGTTCGCGGGCCGGACTGCGCAGGTGAAGGAGATCCTTCGCAAACTCGCCGGCCGCCTCGACATCAAGAACGCGGACGAGCGGAAGCAGGTCCGAACGCGCCAGGCCGTTCTCGAGAGCGAAGAGTTCAAGGCGCTCTGGGACCGAATCAAGCACCAGACGACATACAGGGTTCAGTTCGACAACGAGAAGCTCATCGAGACGTGCATCGTGGCTCTTCGCGATGCGCCCGCCATCGCTCGAACTCGGCTGATCTTTCGTAAGGCCGGGATTTCGATAAGCCAGGCAGGAGTCGAGGCATCGATGATCTCAGAGTCCCTTTCGGTCAACTTGGAAGAGCGGGACGTCGTACTGCCCCGACATCCTGACGGATCTTCAAGACAAGACCCAGCTAACCCGGCGAAGCATCCAGCGGATCCTGACGAGCAGCGGGCGGCTGAACGACTTCGTGCAGAACCCCCAGCAGTTCATCGAGCGGGCGGCCGAGTCCATCAACCGGGCCAAGCAGCTCGCACTGGTCGACGGCATCAAGTACCAGCGGCTCGGTGACGAGTTCTACTACGCGCAGGAGCTCTTCACGAACGACGAGCTGACCGGCTACTTGAAAAACATGCTCGAGGCGAAGAAGTCGGTCTTCGAGCACGTGGTCTACGACTCGGCCGGCGTTGAGCGGAGCTTCGCAGAGGACCTGGAGCGAAACGAGGCCGTGAAGGTCTACGCGAAACTGCCCGGAAAGTTCACGGTGCCGACGCCCCTCGGCACCTACAACCCGGACTGGGCCGTTCTCGTCGAGAAGGATGGCGCGGAGCGCCTCTACTTCGTCGTCGAGACGAAGGGGAGCCTCTTCGCGGGGGACCTTCGTGGGAAAGAAGACGCCAAGATCCGGTGCGGCAAGGCGCACTTCGAGGCGCTGGCCGTTGGCCAGAACCCGGCGCGGTATGAAGTGGTGACATCGCTCAGTGACTTGATGAATCTGGTGTGAACGTACGGACGAGGCGTCGGTAGAGCAGTCCGACGTGGGGCGCCTCTTGCGACCACGGACGAGGAGAGAAGCGGTGAAGAGCACGCAGATGTGCGCGGTGTTCGACCATGTGTCGTAACGGCGTGTGCTCCGAGCGCATCGCGGCGGGCCGAAGAGCTGATGCGATCCGGCAAGTCCGCGGAGGCCCGTGGTGTGCTGGAGCTTCAGACGAAGAGCGA